>NZ_JBPMGE010000066.1:0-17315 GCF_054014795.1 Candidatus Pyrohabitans sp.
ATCCCATCTGATTTCCTGGACTTTAATTTTATGGAGAAGCTGGACGTTTCCCCGGAGGATTTTGTCAAACTCGAGGAACCGGCGATAAATATTGACGCAGTCCCCAGCATGGGGGGCGCAGATATAGCGACTATGATGAAGGCTGGTGCAACACCACCACCCGGCTGGGAGCCGGATGAAGAAACATGTGCTAAATTTAAATTGGCCCCTTCCTGTGCATTTGTGCCGGAGGAGTATAGGGAATTGTGTGAGAAGTGCAGAGAAAAGTGATGGGAATTTTATGCGGGGAATAAGTACATACTTAGTCTAGACATTGAGGTATTTCTGAAATGCTTAAAAGTGTTAATATTGATCATTCTTTGGAAATAAAACGCTTATTATTTTCAGGTTCCTCTTTAACTTTTTGAATTCTGCTTTCTGAGAGAGGTTTCCGCTTTTCTTCTTCCGGTTCAAACTCACCTTTTATTTCTGTTCCCGAAGGAGTTTTTACAGAGAATCTTCTTAGACTTTTCATAATTAAGCCGACTATAAAAGCGAGTATGGCTAATAGACCATGAGTAATTTTTATTTTAATGTTCTTTGTTTTCTTAGTTTGATTTGTTTCTTCAGTTTTTTTATTTATAGTCACAGCAGGACTTTTAAAAAATTCAATAATTATGCTCTTTATTCTTTTCTGACCCTTATTCCCTAGGCACTGGCAGGGCTAAGAGTATGAATCTCCTGGAATAGCTCACTACGCTTACCACTATGAATTTGTAGCGCGTCCTCCAGCCTCTCCAGCCCGCTCGCCCTGAGGTTGAGAAAGAGGGTGTCTGCATCCGGCAGAGACTTCATCACTCTGGAAACGCTCTCAACATAGTCATTGCAATTCCCCGCAGAGAGCACCAGCGCCGCATACTTACTCGAAGGGTACTTAGAGCTTTCAGATAGGCACAAAGAGGATATGAAGCGAGTCAGGCGGCACAGCACTGAGTAAAGCTTCATAAAGATAGCTATGGATTAAATGGTGCTCTTTGAGACTTGACCAAGCAATGGAAAAGTGAAAGTTAAAATGGACGTTCGAAGATACTGAAAAGAAAGGAAAAATATTTAAACAATCCTTTATTACCTTATTAATATATAGGAGGAGTTGTAGGAGGGCGTAGGAAAATGAATCGGGTCGCCATTTTATTTCTAACCATGGTGAGCTTATTAATATTGCCCTCAAGTGTTTTTGCAATAAGTTATACTTTATCTTTAGTTTCCAGCTCATCTGTTAATTTGTACACGGGAGAACGCACGACCTCACAAATTCAAATAAAAAACAACAATTGGTGGAACATGGGACACTGCAAAGTTCGGTCTGATACATCATCATGGTCAAGTAAGTTCAATGTAGATGCCCGCAGCACCGTACAGCTTTCTGTATATATTTACGCTCCTCCATGGGGAAGTGGCTCTGGAAGCATTCAACGTAAAATATATTCAAGATGCTATGACAGTGATAATTCAACAATCGACGAAAAATATGTCATAGTTACAATTTACTATACTGAACATCCTACTTATATTGCTAAAACTAACGCAGATTCTACGAGAGACGATGCTCAAAGCGCAATAAGCTCTGCTTCGTCAAGTATAAGCTCCGCTCAAAACGATATTAATGAAGCGAAGAACCTGGGCGCTGATGTGAGTAATGCTTTGTTAAAACTTACAAATGCTCAAAATAACCTACAGACAGCTCAAAACAAAATGTCAATATCTACTAATTATTACAATCAGGATATTAAAGAAGGATATGATCTGGCTACTACGGCTGCAAATGAGGCAGCGAGTTACGCAAGAATGGCAAAATCCGATGCCGATTCTGCTCGCACTTTGGCTATTCAAGCTAAGGAGTTGATAATTCAAGCGAAAAACAATACACAAATGGCAATTAATAGAGCTAGGGCTGCGATTGATTCTGCTAACTCATTAATATCTGCGGCCCAGGCTGTGATTTCGGAGGCAAAATCTATTGGAGCAGACGTAATCCAATCTCAGACTCTGTTAGACACTGCCAAAAGTAAGGTAGATTCTGCATCCTCGAAGTATAATGATGCAGTTTCTCAGTTTAATTTAAGAAACTACAACGATGCAAAGCAATATGCGGAACAGGCTGAGGCATTGGCTATTGAAGCCCAGGCCAGCGCAAATAGTGCTAAGTCAAATGCTCTTTCTACGAAAGAGAAATATCAAGAAGAAAAGGGACAAGCTAAGATCAAGTTGAAAGAGGCGCAGAAAAAGTATAACGAAATTGTGGATCTTATCAATCAGACTAATACTTTGATAATTCGGCTTTCTGAAATGGGTATCGATGCATCCTCGTTTAAGCAGGAGATAGAAGGATATACAGGACAGATACTGGATGCGAAAGGGGAAGTGGAAAAAGCTGAAAGAAGGTATAGAGATGGGGATTATGATGAGTCTAAATCATATTCCACCAAATCCCTCGATATAACTGAAAAAATAGAGTCTAATTTGAATAATATCCTCTATAATATGGCTCTCAGAGCCCAAGCTAAGGCATTGAAAAAGCAGAATGAAAGTGCTAAATTATATGAAGTATCCTCTGGAATGGTTGAAAAATTTAAGAATAATATTACGGGAGCGCAATTTTCTGAATTTAAAGACAACTTGGCTACGGCTGGTGCCAGTATTAAAAAGGCAGATGAACTGCTAAAAGAAGGAGACTCATTGTTAAATAATAAAAATTATGTGAACGCTGTAAACTCATACCGTAATGCTTTTTCAGAGTCATCTAATGCCTTCTATTTGTCATCAAAGGTTTCCTCAGCTTTAAACTCTACGGTTCAGAAAAAGATTGCAGAGTCTAAGGGGGTTTGCGGCCCAACGATGATCTTACTGTTCACTCTGTTACCATTGGCTATATATTCTAGGAAACGATTTTATGTGGTTAATTGAAAAAATTAAAAGTGGGATACTAAAGCTTAAGACAAAACCTTCGTTTAAATTAATATTTTTCTTGGCGTTTTTAGGTTATGTGGGATATGTCAACGCACACAACTTATTTTATATGCCTAAGGAGGGTAAACCCATAGACATTAGTTCTTCTTCAGGGGGCTCTGAACAATCTTCTTACCAAATCCGTCTTTTTGAAAAAGTCTCGGTTATAGAGCCGCGAGTAAAAATTAACATTGAAAGAAGTGGTACAGAACTTCCTAGTTATATCCCGCCCGAATTATCTAGAATTGAAACGACAACTTCACCAACTATTGAAACTCCCAGTGTTAAATCTACACCGTCTCAAGCATCTTCTTTTATAAATACTCAACAAAAGTCGGCATTGAAGGAATCGTCTTCTAAAGAAACGATTACTGCAATTCAAGCTCATGAAGTTGCTCAGGTATTAAATAAATTCGGTCTTCAAAAGTTAAAGGATGGTAGTGTGTTGGAATTACACATAAGCGAAAGTCGAGGAGAGGTATTTACTATATATATTAGGAATGGATTTCCAGATGTTGTTGAGGGAGAAACATCTAATGAGGATGTCTTGATATGGATTTCGAGGAAAGGGTTTCTTGAACTTCAAAAAAGCAATGACATAACTACAACAATAAAAGCCCTAGCTGGTGAAGGACAAATCTCTCTGACACAGAAAACAAACACATGGACACTTTGGCGAAAAGGGTATAAACGCTTTGCGGAAAGACTTGGGCTAATGTAGAGCAAACATTATTTTAAAAATATTACACACTTGTTTCATAACTTAAGAAGTTTCCAAAATTTTGAATTCACATGAAAAACTTCTTTTTGGATTTGGTGTTTCAGCTTTAATGGTACTCTCCTTGGTATTTGATAAATGCCATGTGGAGTAGAGAAGCACTTTAGGGGAGGGTTTTCATGTTTGGTCTCAAAGGGATGGGAATGACCGAGGGTTTAGAGTTTTTCTATCTTTTTAATGTATAAATAAGGGCCAAAAAAGCGAAAGCCATCAAGGGTTAGAATCCTCAGCCAATCTCGGGGAAACACTATCTAAAGGAAAATGGTGAAATCCTTTTATAAGCCTCTTCAGCAAGAAAGTGAACCATAGAAACCTTCCTTTATAAAACAAAAAGGTGAAAGGTTTCTAAGAGGCGAATCAAAGATGTTGGAACGCTAAAAACCAGAAAAAAGGGCGGCCAGCGTGGTGTCGATGTATGCGGGGGAAGGGATTTGAACCCTCGCAGGCTCTACGCCAACAGGTCCTAAGCCTGTCTCCTTTGACCCGGCTCGGACACCCCCGCAAAGATTAAAAAGAAAGAGATTACCTCTGCCGGAGCTTTCTCTTTCTTCTCCTTTCCTTCAGCTTTTTCTTTCTGGTTTTCCACCGACATTTTCCACGCTTCTTCCATTTTCTTGACGAATGCTTACCTGCCATTAAATTCCTCCTTGATGATTATGGTTCCCCTAATGAGGATTGCTCACAAGATAAACCTTTCCGAAATCACTTAATTGATTATGTGACGCGTTTCCCTCATATCCCTGTTGGGGGAGGGGTATACCTAAGGGGAGGGGAGACACCCCTCCCCTGGTATCAGAAGAAGCTGTGGGGAAATACCTCGGTTATGTGGAGCAGAGGCAAGCGGCGATGAATTATTATGTAGCTCCTCTCAAGCACAAGCTCACCCTGCGCTATGCCAAACACGCTGGCAAGCCGGGGGTCTGCTTCTGTCGCCGAAAAGCCGAGAATCTCCCTCCTGGATTCCATTTCCTGCTCAGCCATTATCCTGCCGATGGGCTTCTCCGCCCGCATCACCGCCTCCCTGAACCCGGGCTCAAGCCTGCTTAGCGGAGCATAGGAGGTGGCCCTCACCAGCACGCGCTCGGCGCTGCGCAGATTCACAATGCGGTGGTTGACCTCCTCCCCCTCTGCGATTTGCAGCAGCCCCGCGATTCGCGGCATCGCCCTGACGACCTCCTGGCGCACCGTCTCCACCTGGACTTCGCAGCCCTCAAGTGCCTCAAGGATTCGCGTTATTGAGCCGTCTGTGGTGAGCAGAATCCTGTGCACAGGGCTCAGCTTCACACGCCCTGCCAGCTTCTCGAGCTCTGCTATCATCTCAGAGAAAGCCCCACTATATCTTTAACATGAGAATAACCCCTTTCCTCAAGAAACTCCTTAATCTCAAGCGCCACCTTCCTGAATACGCTCACCCCGCGGGTGAGCACAGCACTTCCTATCTGCACCGCACTGGCACCGGCCATGAGGTACTCCACCGCATCCTCGCCGGTGGTAACGCCCCCGCATCCTATTACAGGAATCTCAACCTCCTGGGCAATCTCATACACGCAGCGCAGGGCAACTGGCTTGATGCAGGGACCCGAGAGTCCTCCCACCCTGTTGCCGAGCAAAGGCACCTTCGCCTTTGTATCGATTGCCATCGCCTTGAGCGTATTTATTGCGGTTATGCCATCTGCGCCAGCATCTTCGCACGCTTTGGCGACCTCCACGATATCGCCGACGTTGGCGGTGAGCTTCGCAAACACAGGGAGTTAGACGGTGCGCTTGACCTCGCTGACCACCTCCCGGGCAAGCTCTGCATCAGCGCCGAAAAGCGAGCCCACCTTCTCCACATTTGGACACGAGAGGTTGAGCTCGATGGCTGCAACCCCCGCGCCCTCAAGAACTCTGGCGACGTGTGCATAATCCTCAGCCCTGAAACCATAGGCACTGGCTATAACAGGCACCCCACCCTGAAGCGCAAGCTTTATCTCCTCTGCAAACTCCTCAACCCCCGGGTTCGCTAAGCCAACGGCGTTGAGAATACCCTGCTCAATTTCAATAACTGTGGGGTTGGCGTGGCCCTCTCTCGGCTCTATTCCGCACGACTTTGCCACCACCGCACCCGCGCCGTTGCGCGCCACCCTGAGCAGCGAGGCTGCGCTCGAGCCCAGGATGCCGGAAGCGAGTACTGTTGGATTTCTCAGCTTCAAGCCCGCGAACTCAACTTCAAGCATGATTGTAAAACCCCGTGCATCCTTTTCTAATTTTCTATACCAAAAAGGTAAAGCTTTCCATCTCTGTTGCCGATGGCAACCGTAGCACCGTCGCTGGAGAAGTCCACGCCCGTTGGCTCCTGTTCAAAGTCGAGCTGAGCAATCTTTTCACCCGAGTAGCTGAGCAGGTAGACCTTTTTATCCCAGGAGCTGAGGGCTATTAGCCTGAGGTTGTCATCTATGGCCACGTCGTAGTTGGAGAATCCACTTCTAAACTTCCACATAAGCCTGCCGTCTGTGCTGTAGACGTACAGCGTTTTATCCTGCGCTGCCCCCGCCACAAGCTTTGAGGAGAGGGCGCATCCATAGAGGTAGCCCCCCTTTCCGCCGCCCCTCTTCCACAGGAGCTTTCCACCGGTATCGAGGAAGTAGAGATAGGTGTCATCCGCGGCGAGCGCCACGTATTTGCCTTCTATTGCCACGTCCCACACCCCCCAGGCGCTCTTCTGGGTCTTGAATGTCCAGCGCGGCTTGCCCTCCAGGGAGTAAGCATAGGCATTGCCGTCGCGCGCCGCAATAACCACCAGGTCAGCATCCTCTGAGATTGCCACCCCCTTTACCCCACTCTGGAGCTTCTTCTCCCAGATTAAAGTTGCATCCCCATTAGCGAGCCTGAAAAGGTAAATCCTGGCCTCAGGTATGAGGTAGCTCGCCGCAACCAAGTAGTTCTCCCCCTCGCTCAGCGCCACAGCTTCCGCATTGCCCTGGGTTTTAAACTTCCAGAGCAGGTTGCCGCTCATATTCAAGAGGTAAACAGTGTTGTCGTAGCTGGCCGCTGCAACGTAGTGTTTGCCGGCATCCACCCCGTACACAGGCTCTCCCGTGGCGAAGCTCCACAGCGGCGAGATTTTAAACTCAGGGGTGCTTTCGCCTTGGTCCAGAGGGATGCTCTCCTCCGGCATCGCCTGCGGTGGTGGCGTTGTTGGTGCTGGTGCCTCAACCTCGACGGGTGGCACCTCGACATCCCCCCCCTCCTCGGCAATGCACGCCGAGAGGGCGATAAGCATAAGCAGCAGAACAGCCTCTCTCATTTCACATCACCTTCTCCGCATTCAGGGACAGATAGAGGAGGGTAAGCAGGAAGAGGACGCTGGTGGGCTGCAGTCCGACCTCTATCAGAATTAGCAGGTGGGTAATGGCAACCGCATACACTGCACAGCCTATACTGCTCCTGGCGAGGCGGTACATAATGCCCAGGTACACACCCACAAGCAGTGCGGTTACCACAAGTCCGGGGAGTCCAAAATCAAGGGTTGCCGGGCCGAAAAGGGTTGAGGTGATTATGTGCTCCTTCTCGTAGCCCAGTATTACGCTGCTCGTAATCACCTGCTTGACGTCGCTGAGGGCAGCGCCGTGGAGCAGTCCCCAGGGCAGGGAGAGCTCCACTATCCTGTCAAACACCGAGAAGGTGAAGCCGGCGCGGTAAAATATGTAGAGATAGGGGGGTATCTTCCAGGTTGCATAGGCAAGGCTTGCGATGTGGGTGCTCACGAGAGTCAGGATTACACCAATTCCAGCAAGGGCAGGTACCAGGGAGCGAAGATTCAGCCTTCCCGCAAGCAGACCGGCGATGGTTGCGCTCAGAATCACTGCTATTGCGTCGCTCTTGAAGCCCGAGAGCACAGCGAGGCCAATAAGGAAGAGGGTGCCCGACACCGCCACCCTTCTTGAGGCAACAACGGCGAGCAGGGAGGCTGAGAGCACCGCCAAGCCGTGGAACACTGCTCGGGCAGGTGAGACGGCCATGCTCTCCCGGAAGCTCGCCTCAAGCAGGGGTATCCCCTGCAACAGCGTCAGCAGCACGGCGACCAAGGCCAGAGCATATGCCCCTGCTATCAGCGCAGATACAGAGCCAAAGCGGGTGAAAGCCAGCCAGAAGCCGATGCTTCCGGCGGAGAGGGCGAGGTTGAAGGCAGTCTGCTCTGGAAATGTGGACTGGAGGGCAAAAAACGCCAGGAGCGCCATAACCGGGAGGAGATAGTTGGGATTCAGCTTCACCTCAATCCTCTTGCCCAGCAGCGCAGAGGCGGTGATGAGAGCAACACCGAAGAGGCTCAGAGCAAAGCTCAGGCCGTGAAGCCCGCCAAAGGCCGGGACCAGGTATCTACCCGTGGCCTCGAACCTATACCCTCCATAGGCGAAGCCGAGAAAGATGAGGTACACCGAGGGGAATACGACCTCCGGGGAGAGAAGCCGCTTCAGGTTCATCTTCTCAGCTCCTCATAGAGGCCGGCGTACTGCTGCGCAGTATTTTCCCATGAGAACTCAGAGGCGCGCTCTCTGGCATTCCTCGCGAGCTTCTCCCACAGCGCGCTGTCCTCCATCACCCTGATAAGCGCCTCCGCAAGGGCATGGGCGTTGTCCTTTTCCACCAGCATCCCAGCTTCGCCGTGGGTAACAACCTCAGGGATTCCTCCAACCCGGGTGGCCACCACCGGCAAGCCGTGGGCCATGGCCTCGAGAGCCACCAGACCAAAACCCTCGGCGCGGGATGGGAGTGCAAGTACGCGGGAGCGGGAGTAGTAGCTGCTCAGCTCACTTCTGCTTCCCTCAAAGAAGACATCGCTGAGCTTAAGGCGGGTGCACATCTCCTCCAGCATCGCCCTCTCCTTACCATCGCCCACTATAACCAGCTTCGCCTCTGGCAGACGCTCCTTAACCATGCGGAAGGCTCTGAGCAGGGTGTCCACACCCTTCTGCTTCACAAGGCTGCCCACAAAGAGTATGCTCATGTCCCTCTCTGCCTCGGTGCGCTCCGGTAGCTCAACACCGTTGTAGATAACCCTGACCTTCTCTGCCTCTGCGCCCAGCCTCTCGGCCTCCTCCTTCAGAAATCTGCTCACCGTCACCACAGCATCAGCCTGCATCAGAACCAGCCTTACCAGGGGGCGCGTAATTCTCTTCCTTGCAAGGTAGTTTATGTCTGTGCCGTGGAGGGTCACCACAAGGGGCAGGCGCAGCGCCCGCTTCAGCAGAACCCCAAGCAAGCCCTGAGGCACCGCATAGTGGGCATGAATAAGCTCAAACCTCCTTCTCCTGCTCATCCTGAGCGCATTAAAGAAACCCCAGAGGATAAAGACGGCTGCCCTCAAAAGAGGTAGCCTGGCAAATCGCGGGTATGTGACGATTTCAAATTCGCAGGGGAGGCGCCTGATCAGGTTCTCCACATGGGTAACCACCCCCCCGCGGGAGGGCTTCCAGATGGTCAGCAAAAGCACCCGCATTGCCCCTACCCCTGAGCCCTGGCAATTGAAGCTAGCGCAACAAAGGCTGTAAGCGCATAGAGCACAAAGACATTGAAGTCCACCAGTCCTGTTTCTATCCCCGCAAGCAGGTAGGCGAAGCAGATGCTGAAGAGCGCAGTGGCAAGCGCTGAGCCGGTTTGTTTCATAAGTGCATACACCGCTCCCAGAATGAGCCCCAGGATGAAGGTGAAGGTAATAGCTCCAGTAAGCCCCATATCCAGGGTTACGGTGCCGAGGAGTGTTGAGGTTAGGGAAACCCCAGTCACCCCGAAATCTCGAGCCACAATTGTGCGCGGCCCCAGGCTCAAGCCCGGCACAAAGTTCAGGAAGGAGGAGAAAGTGGCCAGTGCTATGTCGCCGTGGTAGTGCCCGAAGAGAAAGCTTCTGGCACCCGCTTCATAGAGGCTTCTGACAGTGAAGTCGTACAGGGTGAGGGTCAAATCAACCCTCTTTGCTATCACCTCAAAAACCCCTACCCCGCTGCCGATTACAAGGGCACGGTAGTAACCCAGGGCGGCGACGGCGAGGAGTGCGCCGCCAGCCGCGGCGGTTATTTCGGCTATGCCTATCATGCGGTACCGGTGCATAACAAAGGTGAAGGCGAGAATTGAGACCACACTCTGGGTGCGGTACCCGAGCAGGGTTATGAGAAAGGCCGTCGCCACGGCTATTGCAATGGTGTAAACCCTCACCTCCCGCAGGCTGAGCTTACCTGCGAGGTACTGCTTCCCGAGCAGGGAGGCAAAGAGAACACCTCCGGGCACAAGAAAGGTGGCAAGGTAGGTGTAGGCAACACTCAGCTTAACCCTCGCCTGCGGCTCAAGCAGAGGTACCTTATAGGCCCTGTAGAGGTCGAGGCACAGGGCAAGCAGTGAAAGCAGAAACAGCGCAATTCCGAGCTTCAGCGCGTGCTCCTCGAATGCAACTCTTCTAACCCTTATCCCGGACGCAAGAGAGAAGGCCACAATGAAGGAGATGAGAGAAGCGACCACCACCGAGAATGAGAGCAGGCTTATCTTCCCAAGCGAGAGGAAGGCCAGGTAGGCGATGGGAAAGAGCAGCACCGGCGAAAGCTCTGCCTGAGGAAGCCTGGCGTTAACCCTGTCCACAGCCGAATAAATCCTTGCCGGATAAAGCCGGAGAAGAAGCGGAGCAAGACGGCGCAGGAGAGAGAGCCGGAAACTCTTCTCAATAAAGGCCGCGCCCATGCCGGCGATGCGCAGAATGAGGCTCCCTTCAAGAGAGGCTGCAAGAAACAGCGTCGCCTTTTTTACAAAGTCCACAAGCCTAGAGGAGTTCACCAACACTGACATAGGTTGCGTCTCCCTCTTCTCTCAGGAACCCCTGCACCACCGCAGCCCTGGCTGCTTCCTCCACCTTTGGCTTCTCAAGCTCCTCCTCATAACCCAGGTATATCCTCAGTTTTCTGGTTACCACCTCGCCGCTCTCCAGGTTGAGGTGCTCGAGCTCCCCCAGCTCTATATCTCTGAAGGAGAGCACATACAGGTCTTCGCCTGTCTTGTACGCCCTTGAACCGACACAGTAGAAGCAGCCTTCAATAGCATTCTTAACATCCAGATATCTCATACCCGGCTGGCTTATGCTTATCTCGCCCTTGAGCACCAATCTGCTTGCCCCTGTGCTCTGCTTAAGCTGCTTCAGCGCATCGAGAAATTCTCTGAAATCTCCAAAGCGCTCTTTCTTTGAATAGAAGCTGAGTGAGGAGGAGTAGAGGGGCATGAGCCTGATTTCCTTTGCAGCCACATCCTCAAGGTAACTCATACTCCCCCCAACGGTGAACTCATCTCCGTGCTGATTTCTGATGTACAGCGTACCTCCCCTAGCAGCCACAACAACACCACTAAAATTTCTCTCCCTCTGCGTGGGGTCGCCTATGGCGGTGCCCCTTATCTCGGCTTCTGCAAGGAACCCCTTGCTTTCCAGCTTGTTGTAGGTTTTAACCGCCTTGTAGACCTCCTCGCCACTGAAAACAAGCTCCTCTGCGAGTACAGTTCTTGCAAAGGAGAATGCGAGAAAGAGGACAAGGGCTATTGCTATGAAATCGACAAAGTTCACACCCAGTACCTTGCCCTCTTTGATGTCAAGAAGTTTCATTTCTCCCCTCCACATGTCTGTAGATAAAGTAGATTAAATTCAGAACGAAGAGGATGAAAAACATCCTCATGAACATGCCGTAGAAAACCGGGTTGTTGAGAATGGAGTCGCCGAGAATCATGCTGTAAACTGTAATCAGCAGCTTGTAGAAGTAGCTGAAGAAAAAGAAATAGCTGTCGTAAACATAACGATACTTCTCAAAGAGGCTAAGTTTGAACACGAAATAGACCAGGAGGACCTGAAGGGATGTGAAGGCCACCGTATACCCCAGAATCTCCAGAGCCCTCGATGCCCTACCTGCCACCGTGGATGAAGCCTCAGGCGATGTCATGCTTATAAAAATCTCAGCAACGCTTAAAAAAGCTTCCCCTGGTATCCCCCTGGATGCGGGCGCCGGGATTCAGAACCAAACTTCAGAAAGTTTGATCAGCAACTGCAGACAGTTGCATCATCAGATTGCGGTATTTCGCTGCGCTCAATACCGCTATGTTTCCATCAGATATTCCTTTTGTATCCTGTGGGGGGTTGGGTATACCAAAGGGAAGGGGGCCCTCCCCCTTCCCTGGATATGCGGGCGCCGGGATTCGAACCCGGGCAGGTGGCTTGGAAGGCCACAATCCTAACCAGACTAGATCACGCCCGCTCTAGGAAGAATTCCACCAGCCTAACAAGAGAAAGAATTTCGTCCCCGTCTGAAAACATCCATCTCCTTTGGCCTTATCAAATCCCTGGCTGCCCCCTCGCCCAGCAAATTTAACCCGCGCACTATGGCTACGGGGATACCTTCGCCGCCCTCACCCAGCACCAGGTTGGCTGCTGCGGCTATGTTGTCTGCCACAGCGATGCGGGTTACCTGAAGCTCCCTTCCGAGCAGGTCGCGCTCTCCCCGCCGGTCCCACAGGGCAACCACGCCCGAGCAGCCTATAGCCACGCCCACGCTGCCGTAGCGGAAGCATCTGCCAAAGGAGTCGGCTATAATAACACCTATCCTCCTGCCTGTGGCTACCTCCAGTTTCCTTCTGACCTCCAGTGCACTCCTGTCCGGATTAACTGGTAGAAGCTTCGCCCTACCTTCCCTGATGTTACTCTGGTCTATTCCGGCATTGGCGCACACAAAGCCATGCCTCGTCTCGACAATGAGAAAATTCTCACCCACGGCGAGCACCTCTCTTGCCTCATTCAGAATTAGCTGCACCACCCTTGCGTCCTTCCCCGTCACCTCTGCCAGCTTTCTCGCCTCATCAGAAACCTCAACGCTGTTCAGCTCCACCTCGCGCCCTTCTGCCTTAGCCACAATCTTCTCTGTCACCACAACCACATCACCCTCCTGCAGCTCCAGCTTTTGTCTCTCCACTGCCTTCAGGATGAGCTCTGCAACGTCGTCACCCTTCCTCACATAGGGTATATGCCTCAACCCGTAAATCTCAAGTTTCATACCCAAACCTCAAAAACAAACGTTATAAATCTTCGCCATTCATTCAGGCATGTTGCCCATGTTATGCCTTTTAAAGCTGAATGTGAAGGTCTACTTCTCAACCTACGGATGCACAATGAATCGGGGCGACACTGAGATACTCAGGGCGCTGGTGGCGAGGCGCCATGAGGTGGTAGAGTCGCCTGAGGAGAGCGACGCCGTTGTTGTAAACTCCTGTGCCGTTGTGGGGTTTACTGAGCGAAAGGTGCTCAGGGAGATAGGAAGGCTTAAGCAGGCAGGCAAGCGGGTTGTACTGACGGGCTGCTTACCCGGTGCAAACCCCTCCTCCGCCTATACCTCTGGCGCCGACGTCGTGCTTCCCCTCAGGCACATTGCAGAGATAAACAGCGCCATAGAGGGGCGTCCGGCGCAGGAAGATGTGCCTTTGGTAAAGCCAGAGCTGCCCAAGCTGCGCCACCACAACAGCGCAATTGCAATTGTGGCGATCAGCGAAGGCTGCCTTGGAGCATGCTCCTACTGCGCCACACGCTTCGCCAGGGGGAGGCTGAGAAGCTTCCCTGTAAAGAGTATAGTGAGGGAGGTGGAGCACGCCCTTGAGCAGGGGTACCGCGAAATCCAGCTCACCTCCCAGGACACCGCCGTCTACGGGCGGGATATCTCGACTTCGCTGCCGGAGCTCCTTGGCGATCTGATAGACCTTCCCTACGAGTTCCGCATACGTGTGGGAATGATGAACCCCACCTATGCTCAAGAAATCTTCGACGAGCTTCTCAATGTCTGCTCAAGCGAGAAGATATACAAATTCCTCCATCTGCCTGTGCAGAGCGGTTGCAACTCCGTGCTGCGCCATATGCGCCGCGGGTACCGTGTGGCTGACTTCGTGGAGCTGGTCACCAGCTTCAGGCGCCGTTTTCCTGAGAGCACCCTGTCCACCGATGTGATAGTTGGCTACCCCACAGAAAGCGATGAGGCTTTTGAGAAGACATACCGGCTCATAGAGGAGATAAAGCCTGAGATACTCAACATCACCCGCTTTTCACCCCGTCCCGGTACAGAGGCTGCCAGGCTAAAGGACATGCACGACTGGATCAAGAAAGAGCGCTCCCGCAGGCTGACGAAGCTTATGCAGGACATCGGCCTGGAGAGAAACTCCCGCTACGCAGGCAAAACGCTAAGGGTGCTCGTCACAAAGCACGGAAAGGGCGACACCCTCCTTGCGCGAAGCGATGCATACCGCCAGGTGGTGCTGGAGAAGGGAAAAATAGGGGAATTCAGAGAGGTAAAAATCAGGGATATAAGGCCCACATATATTATAGCCTAGCTTGCCTGCGCGTACTTCTCTATAATCTCATACAGTTTATTGAAGTTTATCGGCTTACCAATGTGCGCATCCGCATGGGCATATTTCAGACTCTTCTCTATATCTTCAGGTTCCTTGCGTACAGAGAGGAATACTATGGGTATGTGGCTGGTCTTCTTGTTCTCCTTTATAGCCTTTGCAGCATCCCATCCGTTCATTGTGGGCATCATGATATCCATGAAGATTATGTCCGGTTTGGTCTCAAGCACCTTTTCAATTGCCTCCTCACCACTAAGAGAACTCACAACCTCATAACCCCGCCTGGACAAAACTTTATTTAAAAGAAGTACAACATCAGGGTCATCATCAACCACCATAACTCTTGCCGGCGAGGCCGGTTTTTTAATTTCCGGGGTCATGTTCCCACCTTATGTTATTTATCCGTTGAAATTAAGTGTTATGTTATTTTATAACCAATGTTTTATATATACTTTATGTTTAAGTTTTTGAAATTATGCTTAACAATGTTGAAAAATTTTCACATAACCTGGAGGGAGAAGAAAGGAAAATATTTATTTCAAGAGCGCCCTAGTGTACATGAAGTCTCGGTGTGAGGTGATGGTCTATGAAGCTCTTAAAGATGGTGGGGATATTTTTTGTTTTTCTTGTCATACTTGGGGTCATTGCAGCAACTTCAATTAAAGGTGATGTTGAGAGTATGCAGAATGAGAATCCTGCAATTTTTGTGATAAATCCAGAGAACAGGGAAATTGAGCTTGGCGTTGCTCTAAACAGGGAAGAGGGCAGTGCGGTACTCCTTGACCCTGCCCAGAAGGTAGGCAATGTCTACCTGAGAGACCTGTTTAAGAATTCAGAAAAATCGGGTGCGGATGCAATCACAGGCAGTGAAATTAAAGGGTATACCTACGCGGATGAGAAGATAATGGAGAAGGTTGCGGCGGTGGACAGGGTTGTGCTGATAGATGACACTGTTGTTGCCGAAATTTTTGCACTTGTGGCGCCCAAGAAGATTGAAATCGGCGAAAAAGGTGAGCTGTTTTACGCTCAGCACACTGTGGATGCGGCTGAGCTGCTCCGCATTCTGCGCGGCGAAATTGGTGGGATGGAATGGGAGGTTACCATCACCAATCCTCTTCTCGATAAACCGCTCGTAAGGAAGATTACCACAGATGAACTCCTCAACACAGCAAATCAAATGGGGATACAGATGAATGAAAATCTGATAAAAGTTCTGATTCTTGCGCAGATTGGAGATCAGGTGTCTCAAGAGCTGCAGAGCAATGAAATCAAGGCAGAGATCTTCAGCATAACACTCAGGGGGTATAAAGAGGGTAAGATCAGAACATATCCCGAGAATACCCTGACAAAAGCAATAAAATATATTCCAGAGAGGCAGCTTATGAACCTGATGGAGAGAATGGGATGAAGTATCTCCGGCTCACATGGGAGGATATCGAAGAGCAGTGCCTGACTCTTGCCCGGGAAATCAAGGCGAAAAAGGTGCCCTTTGATTTAATAATAGGCATAGCCAGGGGAGGCTGGGTGCCTGCAAGGCTGCTAAGCGACATGCTGGACAGCGATGAGCTGCACACAATGCGAGTAAAATTCTACACAGGCATAGGTGAGGTCGCAGAAAAGCCTGTGATTCTACATCCCACGCAGATAGATGTTACCGGAAAGAAGGTGCTTCTTGTCGATGACATTGCAGACACGGGAAAGAGCCTGATTATAGCACGGAGGCATCTCGAGGAGAGGGGCGCTGGGGAGATATTTGTTGTCACCCTGGTCAAAAAGCCCCACTCAGAGATAAACCCGGACCTCTACGTGAAAGAGACAGATGCATGGGTTATATTCCCCTGGGAGGTGAGGGAGACTGTGAGGCTGATTCTTAGCAAGGCTGAGAGCAGTGAGGAGGCTGAGAGAGAGCTTGTACGGGCAGGGCTGAGCAAAGAAGAGCTCCCGGATTGCTGATGGTCTCGGGAAAGGATTCTGCGGAGATGCAGCTATAGCGATTAAAAAAATTAACAATTATCACAGAAAAAGAAAAAATATTGAATGGTTCAAATATTTTTAAAAGCAAATTTTTTATATTTTGTGTGCAACAGAAGTACTTGATGAACATCCTTCTTGTGGATGACGATGAAGGGGTAGGAGAGCTGGCCCAGCTTTTGCTGGCGAAGCACGGGCACAGCGTGAAGCGTGTTTTAACCGGGGAGGACTGCCTATCTCTGCTTGAATCCAACTATCACCCTGACCTGATTTTGATGGACATCTTCATGCCGGGTAAGGATGGCCTCCAGATAACAAGGGAGATAAAAAGCAATCCAAAAACCCGGGATATACCTGTTCTGCTCTTTACTGTGATGGGCACAATAGATGGTATAGAAGAAGCCGCAAAGAAAGCTGGGGCCAATGGCTATATAGCCAAGCCCTTTGACAGAACCACTTTTCTGTCACACATCGAAAAACTTGCAAAAATATAACCTGTCTCAGTGCTCATAGGGCTCATCATCTTTCAGTTCGCCCATCACTCATCATCGACAATAATATAATGGGAGGTTCTCGTTGCAAATTGATTTGGTAAAGTACCTGAGAACTACTTCAGCATTCTCATTGCCTCTTCTGCTGTCTTTCCCTCGTGGACAATTGCTGCTATTGCCTGCACCATTTTAGTAGGGTTTGCATGCTGGAATATATTTCTCCCTATGCTAGTCCCTGCTGCTCCCACCTCTATTGCTCCTTCCACCATCTCCAGCACCTCCATATCAGAACCCATCTTAGGTCCTCCTGCGATCACCACCGGCACAGGGCAGCCCTTCACCACCTCTCTGAACGTCTCCGGGTCTCCTGTATAGTTTGTCTTCACTATATCCGCACCCAGCTCTGCGCCCACCCTTGCTGCGAGCTTCACCACCTCCACATCGTGCTCCCTCTCAATCTTCCTCCCCCGCGGGTACATCATCGCAAGCAGTGGCATCCCCCACTCCATGCACCTCTCGCTAACCTCGCCCAGCTGGGAAAGCATCTCCGCCTCGTCATCAGCACCCACATTGACGTGTATACTAACCGCATCTGCACCCAGCTTGAGCGCCTCCTCAACAGTAGCAACAAGAACCTTGTGGTTGGGGTCAGGAGAAAGGGAGGTGCTCCCGCTAAGATGCATTATTAAGCCGATGTCACG
>NZ_JBPMGE010000067.1:0-16923 GCF_054014795.1 Candidatus Pyrohabitans sp.
AAAGAATATTAAAGAAGCCCAGGGAAATATATATCGGTGACCCGGCGATGAGGAGGTACCTGAGCTACGCAGTCTTTGGGATTCTGGGGTTCCTGCTATTGCTCACCATCCTCTACGAGGCCGGCGCCCCCTGGGGTGTGTGCCAGGCGTGGGGCAGTTTTATAGCCCCCGGCAGCATGATGGAGATGCACCGCAGGATGTTCGGTTATGGCTTTAGCGGCTTTGGCCTGGCCTTCTGGTTGCTGGTACTTGCGTTTATATACCTGCTTCTGGCAGGTGGCAGAAAGGAGGAGAGCGCCATGGATATACTTAACAGGCGTCTGGCAAGAGGGGAGATCACAAAGGAGGAGTACATGGAGATGAAGAGGGAAATTCTGGGCAAGGATTAATCGAGTATCCTCACCTCTATGCTCTCATCCTTCTCTGCAATCAGCCTGCGGAAAAGCTCCGGATCAGCGCTGGTCTGGGGGATGTAGTTGTAGTGCATGGGTATCGCCACACTCGGCTTTAATGCAAGTGCCGCCTCTGCTGCCTCGCGCTCATCCATGGTGTAGTGCCCACCTATAGGGAGAAGGGCAACCTCAGTCTTTATGTTGCTCATCTCTGCTATGAAGTCGGTGTCGCCAGCATGGTAAATACGCACGCCCTGCATACTTACGATGACGCCCACCCCCAGGCCACGGGGATGGAAGGGTTTTGCCCTGTTGTACGCCTCCACCGCCTCAACCTTAATCTCACCTACCTCAACGCCATCTCCAGCCTTGACCACCCTCACATCGCCGGAGCAGCGTCTTGCGCAGCCCTGTGTTGTGACTATGACCGTTGAGGGCCTCATCACCTTACCCGCACTCTCCACGGCGCAGTGGTCGAAGTGCTCGTGGGTCATGACTACTACGTCCGCAGCCTCTTCTCCAGCTGGAAGAACATAGGGGTCGATGTACACCACCCCCGCGTTGCTCTTAAGCTTAAAGCTGGAGTGCCCAAACCAGGTTATCTCCACACCCTTAAACTCAGTGGTGTTCATTCCTCTCACCCCTATCTACTACTCTGCGGCGGGAGATAAGTATTTTTTGCAGATTTCGTCTTTTGCCGAAGTCTGGTTAAGTAGATGTCGTGGAAAAACTTATATGCTCTCATTTTTGACTGGTAACTGTCAGCGTGGCACATACTATCACGGGGGCACAGCTGTTGGCAAGCGTCCTGCTAATTGACGACAACGAGGAGATAACAAGACTGGTGAAGAGTCTGCTTGAGAGCCGCGGGCATGATGTTACTGTCGCCCTCTCCGGAGAGGAGGCGCTGGAGAGTCTGAACAACGGCTCCATCCCGGATGTCATCCTCCTGGACATCATCATGCCAGGCATGAGCGGCGAGGAGGTTCTTCTGCATATTAAGGCGTCGGAAGAGTTCAGGGACATCCCAATCCATGTATTCAGTGTTGTGAGCGACAGAGAGAAGGTCACGAGGTGGCTCGCCCTTGGGGCCAGCGGATTCGTGCCCAAGCCCTTCAGCGTGAAGCAGCTGGAGGAGGTTGTGGGTCTGGACTGAAGTGTGCTCTTGCAACAAAGTCCTCAAGCCGCGACTGCCTGAGCAGGGTGCTCCTCCTCAGGTATTCCCTGAGGGGGATTTTGAGCCTCGCAGATATGCTCTCCAGGGCCTCGCTCAGCGTGGCAAAACGCTCGCAGGGATTGCGGAACGCCTGCCTCACATTCTCGCGCACCTCCCAGACGCCGACTGGCATTATGTAGCCCTCGTATATCTCGCGGAAAACCACCACGCCCGCCTGGCGGCGCATTTTTGCGAGAGCCTCGAGCACAGCAAAGCGCGCCGCATAGTAGCCTCCGCCCTCCTGCTCCGCATAGGTGCTCCTTCCACGGTAGCCCTCATGCTCCACGTTGATCGCTGGTTTGTCCATGGCAAGGGTCCAGAGGGTATTCGGTGCCCATGCTTCAAACTGCTCATACTCCCATCTCCGGGGCATCAGCAGGACCTCAAAGTGGTTGTCCAGGTAGGTGTTGTGGTACACGCGGTACTCATTGATGGTAGCGTAGTTGTGAATCTCCCTCATCAACGCTTTGCCCAGGAGGTCGTCCACAGCTGTGATGCTCCAGCGGGTGGGCACCAGGCGCTTCCTCTCCTCGTGGCCCAGGGCACCGGAGGAGAGCACCCGGGTTAGGTAGTAGATGTCATAGCCCTCGTGGTAGAGCTGCGTGGCTGCATAGCTTGCGGTGACCTCGTCACTCGCCAGAGCATCCACCTTCCGTGGAATCTTTGGGTTTTCAGCAATTTCCAGCTCCTTCAGAGGTGCCGTCGGACCTAGAGGCTGGGTGAGGGGTGAGAAGCTCATCCCGTAACTGGGTTTGCGCTCAAAGTGCACCTCTGTGTCAGGCGCCCTTATCGAGAGCGCAACCTCCTGCGCCTGCTCCACGATGCCCGAGCGTTGCGTGACGTGCTGCCTCACCTTGGAGCGCACAAGCAGGGAGCGCATTCGTATTATTTCATCAAAGTCCAGACCATACCACCTGGCAGGGTCGTCGTAGAGCTCGGGGTGCTCCTCGCTCACCGAGGTCAGCGGCCCCACGAAGACATTGGGGTAACCCTTCCAGCCCACGAATATCCCCGGGGACGGCCCGAAGAGGCTCTCCTTAAGCTTCTTTTCAATTGGGCTCCTTATCTTAATCCGTGCCAGAAGGGGACATGAGGCATGGCCACAGAGCAGCCTGCCCCCCTTGCATGCCAGGCAGAGCTCCCTAGACATGGGACGGAGCTTCAGTATCGCCTTGACAATCTCGCAGCTGGGCTTTTCAGCAGGCATGGTGATATTTTGTGCGACGAGGTTAAAGTAGGTAACTCAAAGGGTGCGCAGTTTTTTGAGTGAGTCTATGCTGCCCGACTTCCTGTAGTACTCCATGGCCTTATCTCGCTTGCCCTTCTTGATGTAGAGGTCACCCAGGAGGTTGTATATCACCTCGTTGCCGTAGACGCCGAGGCTTAAGGCGTACTCCAGCATCTCCTCTGCCCTGCGCAGGTTTCCCTGCCTCATTGCCTCCTCTGCCTGCGCACAGTAGCTCATCTTCTTCGAATACTTCTTCTTAAACTCCTCCAGCTCTGCCCGCGAAGCCTTCTTTTTTATGAGCTGGGTTACCTCCTCGGCACTCAGCCTCTCCACGTTTATGCCGTACCTCTTTAAAAGCTCCTTCTCCTGCTTTGGAGTCATGTGAATGCGTAGGCGACAGGAGATATAAGGGTTGCGCTACAGACTAGCTCCGCTTGAACCTCCTCTCAATCTCCTTTAAGTCAAAGGTGACCATGGTAGGTCTGCCGTGGGGACAGGTCTCTGGTCTAGAGGTCCTAGCCAGCTGTGCAAGCAGCGCGTGCATCTCCTCCATGCTGAGGTAATCTCCCGCCTTAACAGCATTCTTGCATGCGATGCGGTATATCATCTCCTCCCTGCGCTGCTCCCTCTGGCGGAGGCTGCCCGCTTCTATCAGCGAATCCACTATCTCGTAGATCTCCTCCCTGCGCACCACCTCGCCCAGGAAGAGGGGCACCACCTTAACGAGGTAGCTCCTATCCCCGAAGCTCTCAATTTCAAAGCCCAGCTCAGAGATGAGCTCAAGGTTCTCCTCCAGGAGTGCAGCCTCCCGGGGGGAAAGCTCAATGAGCGCTGGCGAGAGCAGCTCCTGCCTCTCCAGCTTTGCCTCTTCAAGCTGCGCCCTGAAGCGTTCGAAGAGCACCCGCTCATGCGCTGCATGCTGGTCTATCAGCACCAGACCATCGCTGCTCTCCGCCAGGATGTAGGTATTGTGGAGCTGGGCAAGAGGCTTAAGCTGCAGGTGCGGTCTGCTTTTCTTCGGCTGAGGGGCATACTCTACCCTTGCCTCCCTCACTGCGCCCCCCGCAGGAGAGCGCTCCACCGTTAAGCTAAGCTGTCTGGGCTTTGCTTCCTGCGCCTTTGCGGGCTCGCGGAGTGCCTCGCGAATCGCCTCTGTTAAAAGCGCGCGGAGCCTATCCCCCTCCTTAAACTTAGCCTCAATTTTTGCAGGGTGCACATTCACATCCACCATCGCAGGATTGAGCTCCAGAAAGATAAAAGCGAGGGGATGGCGATGCCTGGGCAGAAGGGTATGGTAGGCCTCGTCCAGAGCTGCGCTCAGCAGCCTGCTCTTCACAAAGCGGCGATTCACAAAGAGGTACTGCTCCCTCCGCGAGGCTCTGTTCAGCGAAGGCGGCGAAACAAAGCCATGGATGCGGTAGCCCTCGCTCTCAAGTGCCACCTCCCTGAGCTGCCTTCCCGTATCTCTCCCGAAGAGCAATGCAAGTCTGTCTCTCATGCTCCCCTTTGGCGCAGCTATGCTCCGCCTCCCGTCTTTGAAAAACTCGAAGTGCACCTCAGGAAAGGCGAGCAGGTAGCGCGTTAGCGTGGTTGCGATTTCCCGGGCTTCAGTGGCGTCGCTTTTAAGAAATTTTCTCCTCGCGGGGGTATTGAAGAACAGTTCCTCCACCACAACGCTTGTACCGGGGGCGCATCCTCTCGCTTCAAGACTCAGCACCTCCCCGCCTTCCACCACCACACGCGTGCCCTCGAGGCTGTGCCTCTCCCTGGTCTCCATGGTGACCTTCGACACGCTTGCTATGCTGGGCAATGCCTCGCCGCGGAAGCCCAGGCTGTTAACAGCGTATAGGTCTGCGAAGCTGGAGATTTTGCTGGTGGCATGCCTCTCGAAGGCTAGGCGCGCATCCTCCCGCGACATGCCGATGCCGTCATCGGCGACGCGGATGTAGCTCCTGCCACCGTGGCGAATCTCCACGACTATGCGGCTAGCGCTCGCATCCAGGCTGTTCTCCACCAGCTCCTTTACAACGCTTGCAGGGCGCTCCACCACCTCGCCAGCGGCGATTTTGCTCACTACGCTCTTGCTGAGCACCCGTATCTTTGGCATGTTTTTAGTTACGCTTTGGGCAATAAAAGGGTTAGCCTAGAAAATTTCACTCGCCTCTATGGTGGTGGTGAAGGTGCGCAGCAGGAGCTCCTCGGATGGTGCAGGCTCGGCGAGAAGCAGCTTCTCGCTCTGCCTGCGGTACTCTATGGCTCGCGCCTCGAGTTCGCGAAGCTTCGCAACCACACTGCGGGAGCGCATCTCCCTCTTAAGCGTGGAGAACATCTCTTTGCTTCCTGCGAGAAGCTCTGCCTCGTTGAATATCTTGCACGCCACCATGTCCTCGAAGCTCGCAAAGTTCAGCTGCTCCACAGCTCTGCTCCACCTTTTAATCAGGTAGTCCAGCTCCTCCTTGCGCGGCATCGCGAGCAGGCGGTGCTTTATCTCGAAGAGCGCATCGTCCAGCTTCTTCTCCAGCTCCTCGCTCACCTCATCGCCGAGGATGACCACCAGGTCCAGGTCTGAGCCCGCCACAAGTTCACCGGTGCTGCGCTCCGGGCGGGCATCGCTGTGGGCCATTCCGAGGGGTACATCTCCACCTATTAGAAAGCATGCCCGGCTGAGAAGCACCCTGCCAGCGCTGCCCAGCCTCTCTAGCGCCTCCTCAACCACGCGCTTCGCCAGCCTCAACTTTCGCTTGCTGATTTCGGCTATGTGCTTCTCCAGTAGCGCCGCCCCTGCTATAACCTCGCTTTCCTGCTCCTTCAGTCCGACTACGGTATAGGTGAGGAATTCCCGCTGAATCGACGGCGAAAGCCTTGCATAGCCCTCGACGCGTTTGTCCAGGCGGAGGTAGCGCCTCCCCACATGCCGGGTTACTATTCTGTTGCTCAGCATGCAGGTGCGCCAGAGCTGGAAGGAGTCAATGCCAAGGCTCTCGTAAAGCTCCCCACCAAGCGCTGGTCCATGCTTCTCCAGAAAATCCACCACTTGCTTCTCAATCTCCATTATCAGCCAGCTCTTTCACCTTTGCGGCTATTGCATCACCCACCTGCGTGGTAGAGGCGCTCCCGGCGATGTCGGGGGTCCGCACACCCTCGCGCAGCGTCTCATACACGGCGCGCTCCACCAGACGAGCGGCCTTCGCCTCACCCAGCTCCTGGAGCATGAGCTGCCCTGCGAGCACCTGCGCTATGGGGTTCGCTAAACCTCTGCCTTTCAGATTGGGTGCAGAGCCGTGCACCGGCTCGAACATGCTCACCCCTTGCGGATTTATATTCCCGCTCGGCGCCAGGCCGATGCCCCCCTGAATCTGCGCCCCCAGGTCGGTGATTATGTCGCCGAACATGTTGGGAGTGACGACAACACGGTAGTGCTCGGGCATTGTGAGGAAATACATGGTTATCGCATCAACGAAGGTGAACTCGGTCTCTATCCCGGCGTAACCCCTGGCAACATCCTCGAACACCTCACGCCACAGGGAATAAACATGGGTGAGCACATTCGCCTTGTCCACGCTGGTCACCCTTTGCATACCCTGGCGCTTTGCCAGCTCAAAGGCGTACTCTATCACCCGCCTCGCACCTTCCCGGGAAACCACGCCTATCTGGAAGGCTATCTCCTCGCTGCCCTCTTTTGTTATGTCCACCCCAAACTTGAGCTGGTAGAGCTCGCGCTTTACCTCGAGCTCTTCCCTCTGCTTTGCCGAAGTAACGCGGGCACCTACGCCGACATAAAAGTCCTCTGTGTTCTCCCTCACCACAAAGAAGTTTATGTCCTCTGGCTTCTTATCCTTCAGCGGAGTGGGGATGCCGGGGTATAGCTTCACAGGGCGCAGGTTCACATACTGGTCAAAGTAGAAGCGCAGCTTCAGCAGGATGCCCTGCTCCAGGATGCCCGGCTTAACGCGGGGGTCGCCCACGGCGGCGAGGTAAATCGCATCGCAGCCCGAGATTTCCTTCAGCGCATCCTCGGGCAGAACCTCTCCGGTGGCGAGGTAGTGCTCCGCACCGAAGGGGTACCGAATCCACTCAAAGTCTGCACCAGTTACCTCGCCCGCGGCCTCAAGTACCTTTATGCCTTCCTGCATGACCTCAGGGCCTATTCCATCGCCGGGTATAACTGCAATTCTGTACATTGCACCACCATGCTAAATTCAGGGCGTGGAATAAAAAAGTTTGCTGTAGAGCAAAGGTTATTCTGAGGTCTAATATCTCTCGATAACTTCTTTCACTGCTTCGGCATATTTTTCAGGGGTATAGACCCTTCCTATGTTGAGAGTTTTAGTTGCAAGTTCTCGAATTAACGAGTTAGGGTTTGATGCTATTGTGTATACTGTGTCACCATCCTTAATTCGTATGGCCTGTTCAATTCTCTCATCAACATCTTCAGTAGTAGTAGGCTCATAATACGGCTTAAGTCCAGAGATTTCTGTTCTTGGGAAGGATACAAATAAAAGGTCTTCAGGAATTTTCGTCTCCTCTAATATTAAGTCTCTTATTTTTGCACCTCTCCTAATTTTGTCTATTGTTGTGTACTCCTCTGACCCACGCCCATCCATTTCCACAATGCATCGCGCCTCTTTTGCAACTTTTAACGGCTTCCTATGTAATATCCTCTTTATAAAATCCCATGTCCTCCTACTTACATCCTTTTTTTGAATATTGAACAACGTGTTAAGGAACCAATTATCATCGAACCATAAATAATCTTCAGGAGATTTTCTTATTTCCTCTAGTTCAGGAGCCTTACCTATATTAAGCAATTCTCTGTAAACCTCTTTTGCAAGAATATTAAAGGCATTGGATGTATGGTGGCTATATATTTCAGAGTACATATAATACCTACCAAGGATGTAGTGCTCTGCGGCGGTTCTGCCTTTTTCTAATACTACAAGTTGGCCCTCATGTATGTCTAATGTTCTCATTAACTGATGCCGGTCAAACATGCCGTAGGTCAGTCCACAATTTACAGAATCTCTTATGAGATAGTCGAGTCTATCCATATCCAATTCAGAGTGCATTATTTGTGTAAATAACTGGTTCCCTGAAGTACCTCCTATGATTTTAGAAAGTAGGCTAAGGTCTATGCCATGGTCCTTGACCAAATCTCCAAGACTGGAGTTTCTGATATATTCACCTGCATTTTTTTCATGATGCCCAATCTTTTTTCCATATAAATCTATCATTAACCCTTCTATTGTATGGGAAAGAGGATAATGACCAATATCATGAAGAAGTGCTGCTAATAATAAATGGTCTTTTTCATCTTTTTCTAGATGATGCTCACTCCGTTCAAAATTTTCAAGCAAATCCTGCATATTTTTAAAAACACCAAGAGAGTGAGCAAACCGGCTGTGTTCTGCACCAGTAAATACGTAATTCAAAAATCCATTTTGTTTAATCCGTCTGAGCCTTTGAAATAAGGGATGATTGACAATAGAGAGTTGAAATTCGTCAAGCGCTATAAATCCTGAAATATTATCAAAAATAGTTTTCCCCTTTTCCCCGGACATAACGTTCAACCTTCTAAATTAATTCGAAATATTCAAGCTTCCTCCACATTGCCTCTTTCTTAGGTTCCGTAAATTTACCCGGCTTTTCAACTTCAAGTTTTTGAAAGACCTCTCTTTTGTTCTTTCCAAGGCCTGCCTCATATACAAGAAAATGGATTGATGCCATGAGCTCCAAATCATCCGGAACCATATCTTTGGTTAAATTGTTTAATTTTTTGATTTTTTCTAATTCATCCCTACCGAGCGCAGGAAGCTCCGTAGCATTTACAAGTATACGGTGATACTCCTCTACATCAGTTGTAATCTCTCCAATACTCATGTAGAAGTCAATTTCATCGGCTAAATCGAAGCTGTATGGCCCATATTTATACCATTTATAGTCATAACCTAAATTCAAACCCAAAACCTGAGCGAAATATATTTTTTTCTGGAGAGCTTTCCTACCATAAATCGGATCAATTTTTCTTAATATCGCAAGAACTTTTTCAGATAAGACAGACATCACCCTTGCCTCCTTGGGATATTTCTTACAATATGGATATTTAAACATTTAGTAAGAGCACCGGAAATATGAAATTTGATAATAATATCTCTATATCCTTATGATGGAAGAGGCTGGTCTATAGCATATCTGCTTGCCCCTCAAACCTCCACCCCTATACCCAGAATCTCCCTCTTGCCTCCGTAAATTGCCCGCGCAATCTCGGCGCTTCCCCTTGCGGCGCTGTACCCGTCTATGCGCAGTACCGGCGCGAGTTTGCGCAGTCTCTTGGCAAGGCGGGTGAACACGGCCTCATGAACACCTGCGCCGCCTGTAATAACCACCACCTGAGGCTCCACCAGCGCTGTGAGGGAGCGAATCTCCATCTCCACACTCAGCACCAGTGCCTCCAGGGCAAGTCTGGCAGCGTCGCTCTCAGGCTCCAGTACCTCCGCAAAGTCTGAGAAATCATAGACCTTAACCGCCCCCGCGCGGGAGAAGGCCTCACCCGCCTTAAGCTCGCCCCTGTCAATACGGCGAATAGCCTCAAGGTCCAGGGGACCGTGGAGCATGCCTATCGCACCCACGCAGGCGTCCATCGCCCCGGCTATTTTGCCATCCTTCACAGCCACACTAACCGTATTGGAGCTTATATCGCTCACAATAAAGCTCTCCGCATTCATCTCCCTCTTAACCTTTAAATAGGCGTCGTAGGCGATACTCACCTTCTCGCTGCTCGCCATGTGCGAGTAAAGTGCGCGCATGCGCTCATCCAGGCAAGGCAAGCCCCGGTGAAGCCCCGGTATCACCACCGCCCTTATGCCGCTCGCAGCAAGCTCGTCATAGGCGCGGGTGCCCCCGCCCACGTGCTCACCCGCACCTCCTCCGGGGAGCACACCGCGGTTCTCAACCCTATCTATAGGCGTAATCGCCTTCAGCGCATCGCCCATGGAGTAGGTTACCCCGGCGAGCTCAATACTCGAAAGTTCAACCCTGCGTTCAATCTCGCGCAGCACACCCTCCCGTGCGGCTCTCTCGCGGGATACTGAGAAGCCAACTTGCTCCGGTAGGAGATAAAAGCGCACTTCACGGGTGCCGTGGTCCATGCCCAGAAAGCTCATCCCCTCACCCTGCAGGATAGCTCCCAAGTATCTTCATAAATGACGCACGCCTTTCAATCTCCTCAAGCACAGCCTTTATCCTGTCCTCGGTGCGGTGCCCCTCAAAATCTATAAAGAAGATGTAATCCCCAAGGGCCCGCCGGGATGGGCGGGATTCAATCTTGGTCAGGTTTATCTTCGCCTTTGCAAAGGCCTCAAGCACCTCGTAAAGCGCACCTGGCTTGTCCTTGAGGCTGAGTACAATGGAGGTTTTATCTCTGCCGGTGGGTGCATGGTCCCTCTTTGCCAGGATGAAGAAGCGCGTCTGATTGTGGTTCATGTCCTGAATTTTCTCCTTAAGCACAGCCAGACCATAGAGCTTTGCCGCCGCAAGGGGTGCGATGGCTGCGACATCGCGGAGCTGCTTCTCCTTAATCTCCCGCGCGGCATCGGCGGTACTCGGATAGTTGGCAGTGGCAACACCCAGGCTGGAGATAAAGCCCTTGCACTGCGCCAGTGCCTGGGGATGGGATATCACCCTGCGTATCTCTGCCAGCTTCACCCCAGGCAGAGCGAGCAGGTTGTGATTTATGTCCAGTATAATCTCAGCGTAGACCCTTGCCTCCCTCTTTACAAGCAGTTCCATGGCAAGGGTGACACTGCCCTCCAGTGAGTTCTCCACCGGCAGGACGCCGAACTCGACCTCCCCGCGCTCCACCAGGTCGAAGATCTCCTCGATTTCCCGGGCGAGCACCAGGTGGGGAGAACTCATGAACTTCAGTGCAGCCTCTTCAGAGAAGGTGCCCCTCGGTCCGAGTATAGCGATCTTGCCCTGCCGCTGGGCGCGCTTGCTCTCCAGGATAATCCGCTCGAAGATTTCACGCACAAACTCCTCACTCAGCCCCTCAGCCTTAGCCAGGGCGCGGGAAATAACCTGCTTCTCCCGCTCAGGGTCCTCAATGCGCATGCCCCTTGCAAGCTTGTACCTGCCCACTTGCTCGGCGATGCGTATTCTGCGCCTGAGCAGCTCCAGAAGCTTCGCATCAATCTCGTCTATCTCCTTCCTCATCTGTTCCAGCCGGGTCATTACAATAGCATTTGCGCAGAGGGTTTAAAAAGCTTCTGGGATTGGATACAGGTAGCGGGAGTACACCCTCGCAGCCTTCTCCTTAACCTTCTGCAGCGCCCCTCTCCTGCTCTGCGCGCTGCCCAGCACAGTGGTTATGGGTTCGCCTGCCTCTATTATTGCATTCCTCACGGGTACATCGCTGCAGAGCTTCAGCAGGTTGCCTCTAACAATACAGCGCTCGCCTGCAAAGAGGGTTAACCTGGCTGCGCAGTTTCGAGGTCGAGGGCGCTGTTCTGGCAGTTCCCCCTCGCATGCGGCGAGGTGGGCGGCGACGATGTCAAGGTGATAGGCGCGCTCAACAACATCCAGAGTGCCCTGAAAGCGCGGGTTGAGTTCAATGAAGTAGTATTCCCCATGCCTCTCAACAAAATCTATACCATTCCACCCGCGCAGGTTGAAGAGGCTCGCCACCTCCTCTGCAAGGCTGAGCAGTCGCTCCTCCCGGGAATAGGGTGCTATGCTTCCACAGTATCTGAAACCCCCAGCTCTGACCAGCCTTGAGCCCAGAAGTTGAACACTCGTGGAAATGGCAACGCTCTGGCTGCGATAACTCAGCGTGGAGACGCTTATCGCCTTGCCTCGAATATACTCCTGCACCAGGAAGCACTCCCGAATCTCTGGAATCTCCTCCTGGGAATGCACAAGCACCACACCCTCGCCCCCTGCACCCAGGGCGGGTTTAACCACCACTGGGAAGCCAATCTCCTCCGCAGCCTGCACCGCCTCTTCCCTGCTTCTAACCACCCTCGTCTCGGGCAGGGCTATGCCCAGCTTTCCAAGCTTCTTAAGCTGGTAGGCTTTGTCTTTAAGCTTTTTTGCGCGCCTGCCGCTTATGCCAGCTATTTTGCTGCTGTGCATCGCAAGGGTTGAGGTCAGGATTATCTTCTCGCCCTCAAGCTCATGCGCTATTTCAATAAGCCTCTCCTCGGAGTAGTTCTCAGCCTGCCTGCCATTGGAACGGTAGGGCCTCTGCTCAACTATGGAGCGGGACTCGTCGGCGAGTTTCTTCAGGTCGACGTCGCCAAAGTAGTCTGCGCTCGCTACGGCGTAGCCAGAACGCTTGGCTGAGGCTACAGCAGGACGGGTGTGTAGCCCCACTATTAGAAGGCGCTCATTCCCGCTCGACAATGCGCTTCCCTCTCCGCGAAGGAAGTACCCTGAGTCTGCCGTGAAACTCTTTGTGCAGCTCTTCTCCAGTGAAGTACCTGTCCAGGAAAACAGCAAGCGCTGCGACCTCGCTGTGGGGCTGGTGTCCAATTGCTATGTTGTAGTCAACGAGGTTGAAAACCTCCGCCGGCACCTTCTCGGCGCCAACCACAACGAGGAGGTCTTCACCGGAGGAGCGAATTTCTGTGATTCTATCGTCGATGTGCTCGCCGTACATGGTGAGGTGCACCTTTATGCCCTGCCACTCCCTGATAAACCTGCGCCACTCCTCCTCCACATCCACGAAAAAATCTCCACCCCAGTTTGCCACAACCCCGCGTATGCTCTCCATCACCTTTTCATCATGCGTCGAAAGCACCATTCCAGAAGCACCAAAGGCCCTCGCTACCAGACCCACGTGGGTGGTCACACGCTTGTCGCGCTCCGGCCTGTGCCCCAGGCGCAGAACAACCACCACCACTTAAAGCACCTTCTCAAGCTCTTCATGCGGGTGGCGCAGTGATATCTCCCTGCTTCTTCCCCGCCTCTCACCGCCTGCGAATCTTGCCTCTATCAAACCAATGTCCTCAAGCTTTGTGAGAATGCGGTAGAACTTTGTGTAGCTCAGCCCGGATACGCTTGCAAAGCGCTCGTAGAGTTCGCCGGAGGTAATGTGCTCTGATTCGCAGAGCAGTTTCAGGAGGAGCTTTTCCTTCTTGGCGAGGGGCTCCACCAGGCTGCGCAGCGTTGCCAGGCGTGAGGTGGCATAGGCCTCTTCTATGTGCTCCTGTGTAATCTTCCGCGATGCATGCGACTCTGCGATAACCGCACTTGTGCGCAGAAGCTCTATGCCCAGCCTCAGGTCCCCGTGCTCATAGGCGCGGGTAGCTATTTTCTCCACAAGTTCGCTGCTTATAACGCCGGGGAAGAAGCCCAGTTCAGCCCTCCGCCTGAGTATGTCGTACATTTCACCCGCGCTGTAGGGCGGGAAGTATATCTCCTGCGGACGAAACATGGAGCGCACGCGGTCGTCGAGCTTGTAGGCAAACTCTGTGTGGCTTACTATGCTGAATATTCCTGTCTTCGCCCCTGGAAAAACCTCATGGGCGCGCAGTATGTCGTAGAGTATCTCATTTGCATAGCGCTCATAGAAGAGGTGATTCATGTCGTCCAGCACCACGAGGAGAATCTTATTCTCCCGGCGCAGCTTTCTGAATATCGCCTCGTAAACCTTTGAGAAGGGTACGCCGGTTTCTGGCGGGAGATGTCCCACCACCGCCTTGTGGATGAGGGAAAAGATGCCGAACTTGGTGGCATGAATCTGGCAGTTTATGTGCACCCTGGCGATGCGTCTTGCTTGAGGGATATCCTCCAGGTCCTGGAAGAGCTTGCGAATCGCAGTTGTCTTACCCGTCGCCGGCGGGCCGTAAATCTGAGCATTTAGTGGACGCTCTCCCCGCAAAGCCGGCTTGATGCATCGTGCTATGCTCTGCATCTGCTCCCCGCGGTGGATGTAATCCTCAGGCACATAGTCAGGGTCGAATACCTCAGCCTTGCGGAAGAGACTCTCGTCGGCGGCGAGCAGGTCTTTAAAGCTTCTCGGGGGCATCCCTTTAATTTTCCTCTCCAGCGGCTATAAAGGTTTCCACGGTAGGCATAATTTGCTTTTACCTGCTTGCCCCGGTTCCAATGATTTAATTTAGGTCTCTCCACAATTGTAAAGGAGGCAGGAGTTTTCTGAGGTTTGCCGTAACGCGAGATTTATCTCAACCTCTCCACCAGCTCAAGCACGTCGGTAAACACAACTCTGCACCCTTCTACCTCAGACTCCTTCTTCTCCCCTCTGTAAAAAACAATAAAGGCTTCTTCTGGAGAGTAGGTCCTGATAAAGGAAGTCATGCTCCTTTCCAGCAAAGGGGAAGAAGTTTTCACCTCCACCGGCACAGGGTTTCCATCCACTTCAACAACAAAATCTACCTCAGCACCGCTTTTTGTGCGCCAGTATTTAACGTCTAAGCCAGCCTTCTTGAGTTCCATTAGAACATAATTCTCAAAAATCTCCCCAGAAGGCTCGGTGTAGCTTTCCCTGAGGACAACATTCCTCAATCCGGTATCAATGAAATAGACTTTTGGTCTCTTTTTGAGTTCTTTTGCTTTATTTGTATAAAATGGCGAAACCCTCGTTATAATATGGCTTTTCTCCATGGCATTCAGATACTTCCTGAGGGTCTGGAAAGATATATCAAGAGCCCTCATCACAGACTCATAGTTGAGCAGTGCTCCTGTGTTTGCCGCCAGATATTTTGTCAGTCTTTCAAGGGCATCGAGGTCGTCTATTGAGAAGCTTCTGGAAACATCCTTAAGGAGCATGGTTTCTATTAAGTCACGAAGGATTATCTGCTTGATTTCAGCATCGTCAGTTAAAACAACTCTGGGATAGCCACCGTAGTTTATGTGCTCCCACACAGCGCGGATTTTTATCTTATCGGTTAAAGCTCTGATTTTCTTTGCACGCAGGAACTCGCGCAGAGAGAAGGGGTACAGCCTTATTATTGACACCCTACCAACGAGGTAGGAGAGCACCTCTCTGCTGAGGAGAATCTCAGAGGAAGAGGTCACCCATATTTTATGCTTCCTGTCTGCGAGATACTTCAGTTTTATGCCTGCATCTCTCCCGTACTGCACCTCGTCTATGCCCGTGACGCTGTTTCCCTCTACATACTGCTTCTCAAATTTTTTTATGTCCTCATTGAAGATATCCCTGGCATCGGGGTCGTCGAAGGTTACATAGCCGCTTTTTGGCACTTCTTCAAGCTTTTTTTTGAGGAATGTGGTTTTACCCGCCTGCCTTGCTCCAACCAGAGCAACTATGCTGTAGACCTTGGAAAGCTTATCAAAGATTTCTTCCACGTCCCTCTCCACGTACATGAACCTAACTTTTCCTTAATCGTATTTAAACTTTAGCCCTGCTAAAATTAAACTCGAGGTGAAGTTTAATCAGGTTTAGTGGTGTAAATCATCATAGTGTGTGCGGAATATCTTTGCCCCTGATCTATCAGTTACCTCTTTATTTTTATAGTACAACCTGCAAATAAAAATGAGGTTAATCATGAACTACAAAGATCATGTAAAATCTAAATTAAAACAGTACAAAAGGAGCGATATAATAATAACGAAACATGCAAAATTGCGGGCTGAATTCAGAGGTATAGACATAGATGAAATCGTTGAAAACATAATTAATCCCGTGAGATTGATTTTTGCTGGAAAACAGAAGTCAGATAATCCCAATGAAGAGAAGTATGACTGCTACTTTGGCTATAGTAAAACTCAGGCTCACCGTTACATTTTAGTATTCAGTGGTGACAAGATAATAGTGCCCACCGTGATAAAAATCAATCGAAGGTGGCAGCGGATGGTGGATAAAGGATGAAGGAATTTGAATTTAGTTACGACAGAGATAATGACGATTTATTCATATTTCGTAGAGATTCAAAGTCAAAGGGCAGTGTTGAGCTGGGAAATTTGATACTGGACTTCGACTATAGGAAAAATCTCGTTGGAGTAGAGATAATTAATGCCACCGAGTATCTATCTGAGGTATTGAATTTGAGCAGGGGAGGAGTGAGAGAGATTTTGTGCACATTGAAGAAGTGTGATGTGAGAACAAAATTGTATGGAAATGCGATTTTAATACTGATTATACTTCAGGGAGAAAAAGAAGAGAAAAATATAGCTCTGACAGTGCCAGGCATCAGGCAGAGGAGCCCGGCTGTTGCAGAGGGGTAACTCTCTTGGAGTTTTCCAGAGATAGTGGCCCCCTATCGCTCCAACAACCTGATAAATTCTTCTCTGCTAAGGTTGGCTTGTCTGAGAATAGAATTTAAGGTACCCTTTTCTATTTCTTTATGGTCAGGCACAATTACTATTAAGGTTCTGTTGTTCTTTTTCTTCAGTCTGATATGGCTCCCCTTCCTTCCAACGACCTCAAAAACCCGCTTTGGCTAGGACTTTTATAACTTTACGCCCTGACAAGACCGGAAGTTTCACCGCTCTTGACCTCGATCATGGTCACTAGAGGTTTCGTCTTCGGCTCTGGGACAATTGCATCCCCATCTTCGAGATATAGCTCGATGGCTTCTTTAAGATTTTCAAGCGCCTCTTCAATAGTCTTTCCCTGACTGGCGATGTCCAGCTCTGGACAATGAGAAACGTAATACTTCTCCCCTTTTGTAACCACCGCCGAAAACTGCAATTGTACCACCTTTTAGCAGTTTTAAAGTTAGCATTTGAAAGGATAGTTATTCTTGTTGATGGGAGGCATGAATTTTACGATTTATCACATTGTTCAGGCTTTTTTACATTTTGAATACTGCCAGAGTGCCTTATCTAAGTCTCTAAGTTTTATTTTTTTGTCGCTACTTTTGTTTACTCTATTAACAATGGCTCTACATTTTCTTAGATATTCATTCCAATGCTCAAAATCGTCTTTAATATCGTAATTACGTTCAATCTTTCCTAATTCCTGTAATGATTCCCAAACTCTCCAATCCATTATAGGATATTTGTTTGGAAAGGCAAAGTGTAATATAGCCGAAGCGACTCTATAACCAACCCCATCCAACAAAGTGAGAACTTCTATCTTTATTCTCTCATTTTCTGATGAAAATGAA
>NZ_JBPMGE010000068.1:0-4478 GCF_054014795.1 Candidatus Pyrohabitans sp.
AAAAAACGCCTTCTCCTGGAAATCCTCCGCTCGCTGGGCGAAGCCAAGCTGGCGAGGATTCAGGAGGAGGTTGAGCTGAGAAGACTGGAGGAGCCTGAGAAATACGAGGCTCTCACAGGCTGCAACCTTCAGGATTTACTCATAGAGATGGCTGAGGAAGGCTTGGTTGAGAGGATTTTCCCGGAGTGGGGCGCGCCCATCTACAGGGTGCACCCATCAAAAACCTTATAAACCAAGAGCAATATATCCAACTTACTGTTTTGCATGAATGTGACGAGGCTCTTCTTGGTGATTGGTGGAGCTTTGTGTGAGGGGGTGCTATCGAATTATTCAGCTACTGAGGTGATTTCGTGGTAACCATTGTAGTAGGCGGCCAGTGGGGCGACGAAGGTAAGGGAAAGGTGATAAGCTACCTGTGCATGAGCGATAAGCCGGACATAATCGCGAGAGCTGGAGTGGGCCCTAATGCAGGGCATACTGTGGTTTATAAGGGGAAGAAGTATCCCCTGCGTTTAACCCCCAGCGGTTTTCTGTACGAGAAGGCTAGGCTGCTCATAGGTGCTGGGGTGCTTGTGAATCCTAAGGTGATACTCAAGGAGATTGTAGACCTCGGCATAGATGGGAGGATAGGTATAGACTACCGCTGCGGTATAATAGAGGAGGAGCACATAGCCCGGGATAAAAGCTCAGGACATCTCGCAGGAAAGATAGGCAGCACCGGCACGGGCTGCGGCCCTGCGAACATGGACAGAGCCAAACGCATCCTCAAGTTGGCCAAGGATGTGGAGGCGCTCAAGCCTCACCTCACTGATGTTCCGGAGGAGGTTGACAGGGCGATAGACGCAGGCAAAAGGGTGCTGGTGGAGAGCTCTCAGGGCTTTGGGCTGAGCCTGTTCTACGGCACCTACCCCTATGTTACCTCCAAGGATACAACTGCAAGCATGGCCTGCGTAGACGTGGGCATAGGTCCACGGAGGATTGGCGATGTCATGGTGGTGTTCAAGTCCTTCCCCACACGTGTGGGCGCGGGCCCATTCCCCACAGAGCTTTCGCAGAAAGAGGCGGAAAAGCTCGGAATAGTGGAGTACGGCACAGTCACAGGGCGGAGGCGGCGCATAGGCAGGTTCGACTTCGAGATGGCGCGCTACGCTGCAATGCTGAACAGCGCCTCGCAGATAGCACTCACCTGTGTGGATTATATCGACGAAGAGAGCAAAGGGGCCAGGAGCTATGAGGAGCTGAGCAGGGCTGCGCGGAGCTTTGTGGAAGAGGTGGAGCGCCGCGTGGGCGTGCCTGTAACCCTTATTTCAACCGGACCGGACCTTGAGGACACCATAGATTTGAGAGAGGAGAAGCTCGAAAAATGACCAAGTTTATAATTGTAACCGGAGGCGTACTCTCTGGTTTGGGTAAGGGAGTGACCACCGCAGCCATAGGGTTGATTCTGCGTTCCCGGGGGCTGCGTGTGGATGTGTGCAAGATAGACCCCTACCTCAATGTGGACCCTGGCTTGATGAACCCCTTCCAGCACGGTGAGGTATGGGTTACCAAGGATGGGTATGAGGCTGACCTGGACTTCGGGCACTATGAGCGCTTTCTGGATGTGGAGCTCACCCGTGACCACAACATCACCACGGGCAAAATCTACCTCTCAGTGCTGGAGAAGGAGCGCAAAGGCGAGTATCTGGGGCAGACGGTGCAGATAATACCCCATGTTACCGACGAGATAAAGAGGCAGCTCCATGCGATAGCGCGGATTAATAATCCTGATGTACTAATCGTCGAGATCGGCGGAACCACTGGCGACATAGAGAGCATGCCCTTCCTGGAGGCGCTGCGCCAGCTCAGGATGGAGCTGGGCAAGGAGAATGTGCTCTTTATCCACGTGACCCTTGTGCCGACCCTTGATGCGGTGGGCGAGCAGAAGACAAAGCCCACGCAGCACAGCGTAAAGGAACTTCGCGGGATAGGCATACAGCCGGATATACTGGTGTGCAGAACCCGCAAGCCACTTCTGGATGAGACCAAGGCGAAGCTCTCCCTCTTCTGCGATGTGAGCAAGCGTGACGTGATAAGCAACCACGACGTCAGGGTAGTGTATGAGGTCCCCCTCGTAATGGATGCCCAGGGTATGGGGGACACTGTGCTTGAGAAGCTCAATCTGCGGGAGAGAAAGTACGATCTCAGCGACTGGGACAGGTTTATAAGGAGGGTTAAGAAGTCCAAGGAGAAGGTGACCATAGCCATAGTGGGCAAGTATACCCATCTTCACGACTCATACATAAGTATAGTTGAAGCCCTGAAGCACGCCGCCTGGAAGCTGGACTATGAGGCTGAGATACTCTGGATAGAGGCTGAGGAGATAGAGGAGGAGCCTGAGAAGCTGAAAGAGCTTGAGAGGGCCCAGGGAGTTCTTGTGCCAGGGGGCTTCGGGGCGCGAGGTGCAGAGGGAAAGATTGCGGCGATTAAGTATGCGAGGGAGAACAACATACCCTACCTCGGCATATGCTTTGGATTTCAGCTGGCGGTGGTCGAGTTTGCGCGCCATGTGCTTGGTCTGGAGCAGGCGAACAGCGTTGAACTCGACCCCGACACCAGGCATCCTGTAATTGACCTCCTGCCCGAGCAGCGGGAGATTGAAAAGCTGGGCGGCACCATGCGTCTCGGCGAAATTAAGGTTAAGATAAAGCCGGGAACAAAGGCATACGAGATTTATGGTTGCGAGGAGGTGGGTGAGCGCCACCGCCACCGCTATGAGGTCAACCCTGAGTATATAGAAAAGCTGGAGAGTGCGGGGATGGTGTTCTCTGCCACCAGCGACGGCGGGCGCAGAATGGAGATATGCGAGCTTCCCTCTCATTTTCATTTCTTGGCCACGCAGTTCCATCCCGAGTTTAAGTCAAGACCGCGCCGTCCGGCACCTGTATTCTTTGCCTTTGTTGACGCTGCGATAAGGAGTAAGAGGTTGTAGAATGTTTGATGCAAAAAAGTTTATCGCTGAGGCTGTGAAGGAGATTCGCCAGCAGGTGGATGAGGAGACTGCGATTATTGCCCTCTCGGGCGGCGTGGACTCGAGCGTCGCGGCCGCGCTGGCCCACCGCGCCCTGGGGAAGCACCTCGTTGCGGTGTTTGTCAACCACGGCTTTATGCGCAAGGGCGAAGAGGAGGAGATTGTGGAGATTTTCAGGGATAAGCTGGGGATGAATCTGCGTGTGGTGCAGGCACAGGAACGTTTTTTTGAGGCGCTTCGCGGGGTTCGAGACCCAGAGGAGAAGCGCAAGATTATAGGCAGGGTTTTTATTGAGGTGTTTGAGGAGGAGGCAGCCCGGGTGGGAGCAAAGTATCTGGTGCAGGGTACAATAGCGCCGGACTGGATAGAGAGCGGCGGCGGAATAAAGAGCCACCACAACGTCGCTGGTTTGCCCTCCGGCATGGTGCTCATGCTGGTGGAGCCTCTGCGCGACCTCTACAAGGACGAGGTGCGCATCGTCGCAAGGGAGCTGGGCTTACCTGAGAGCATCTCTGAAAGAATGCCCTTCCCTGGTCCTGGTTTGGCGGTGCGCATTGTTGGTGAGGTAACGCCTGAGAAGGTGGAGATAGTGCGGGAGGCAAACGCAATAGTGGAGGAGGAGATTGAAAAGGCGAAGCTTAAACCCTGGCAGGCATTTGCTGCCCTCCTTGAGGGAAAAACCGTTGGGGTAAAGGGGGATATCCGCGACTACGGCTACACCATAGCTGTGCGCGTGGTGGAGAGTGTGGATGCGATGACAGCCACGGCGATGCCCGTACCTTGGGAGGTGCTCAAGCGCATCCAGAGGCGGATAACCCGTGAGATTCCGGGGGTTACCAGAGTGCTCTACGACATAACCGACAAGCCCCCGGCCACTATCGAGTATGAGTGACACAGGAAGGTTGGAGGTGAAATGCCCGTAAAAAGGAGTTGGAGGAGGTGTGGGCATTTCACCTGTTTTTTATACTGCCATATGTATCGAAGGTAAATATTATTGTTAATTCGCCAACTAAAAGTTAAACGCTGACGTTTAGCGGGTGAGATGAATGGCGCTGCTCTTCGGCACTGCGGGTGTTCCCATCTCTTCGCCCTCCCGCGATACCGCCGCGGGCATAGCGAGGGTGCATGAGCTCGGGCTGGGATGCATGGAGGTGGAGTTTGTTCGCGGTGTGAGGATGGGAATGGAGAAGGCAAAAGAGGTGCGCTCAGTGGCGGAGAAGCTTGAGGTGGTGCTGACGGTGCACGCCCCCTACTACATAAACCTCAACTCACCGGAGGAGGTTAAGCTGAAGGCGAGTGTGCAGCGCATTCTCGACTCTGCAAGGGTGGGTTACGCCTGCGGAGCTCGCGATATAGCCTTCCACCCGGGTTTCTACATGAAAAGCTCAAAGGAAAATGCCTACGCGAGGGTTAAGGGGCAACTTGAGGGTATAGTGGAGACGCTCAGGGGGGAAGGTATAGATGTGGT
>NZ_JBPMGE010000069.1:0-10152 GCF_054014795.1 Candidatus Pyrohabitans sp.
CACCAGCGCACCCGAGAATCTTGGATTTGCAAGCGTTCCAATCAGCCAGTACTCGCCATTCCACGCAATTGCGCCCGGAGCAGTGGGGGTGGGCATCCTCAGATGGGCAAAGTTTCTTCCGTCGTATTTTATCACACCTCCACCCTCTGCACCACCAACGCCGATGAGCCAGTATTCACCGTTCCACCGCATGAGCACCACACCCTCGTGTGGTGCCTGAACACCGCTCCTGCGGGTGATGTCGATGTACCTGCCCTCTAAGTACTTCAGCAGCCTCTGCGTGCTTCTGTTCCATACCAGGCAGTACTCCTCGTTGCACTCTTTGTATACCTCTCCCTCAGCCTCCTCCCATGTACCCACTACTCTAAATTCTCTGCCGTCGTAGGCGTAGATTCTGTGCTTACTCCCTTCCACATTTCCCCTCTCCTTTATAATCCACTCGCTCCCGTTCCAGGAGATGCTTTCAACCCACAGCTTCCGCGCTGGAGGCGCGACGGGGGCGAACTCCCGGCCGTCGTAGGTGGCCATGAAGGCTATTGTGTGGGGCACAATCATGCCCGCAATCAGCCAGGTGGAGCCGTTCCAGCCTATGGCAAGGAAGTGGTACTTGGCTCCAATGAGTTCCTGCTGCTCAGAAATTCCAGCAGTTTTATTCTCAGCTATGCTTTGCTCTGAGAGCACCTTCAGTAGCCGTGGGGTCAGGTCCTCAAAGGCGCCGCCGCTGTACTTTAGGAGAACGGTACCCCTGCTATCCTGCTGGAGCACCAACCAGAAACCGCCGCCCCATGCGATTTTATCCGCACACTCAGCACCGGCTTCCCTCAAACTTTCAGTGAGATTCTCAAAATGTTCTCCATCAAATCCATAAACTCCACTGCAGCGATAGGACACAAGGCAGTAGCTGCCGTTGCAAACAAGCGCAGAGGTGCTGGTGTTGAGAACTGTGCCAGCTTCAACAAATTTATCTTCGTACACCTTCCCGAACCTGTAATTGTTTTCTGAGTAGTAGTTGACCACCCAGTAATTGCCATTCCACGCAATTTTTGTTAGTGGGTCCCAAGAGTAATTCAACTCTTTAAAATCTGTGCCGTCGAAGGCAATAAGCCTGCTGTACCAGCTTCCATTTTGAGCATAATCCCCCACCAGAAGAAGATGCTTCCCATTCCAGTAAAGCCTGTAAAAATCAACATTGGAAAGAGGAATATCTGCAATTTCTCTTATTTCTTTTCCGTTGTACTCACAGACGGCATTATCACAGACAAACCAGAAGCGTCCATCTCCGACAGGTACAATCTCCCAGACCAGACCTTTAGGAGCTCTTGAAAATCTTTCCCCATCATATACCGCGCTGAGGGTCTCCTCATTGGCCATGCTTGCGCCATATATCAGCCACCTTTTCCCGCCGGGGATAAACTTCAGTACCTGCGTCCCGTAGCCCCAGCCCAGCTGTGAGGTGAGATCCCTCAAATTATGACCGTCATACTCCAGCAGCCTTCCCTTTTCTCCCGCTGCCAGAAAGTACTCTCCGTTCCAGGCGATGCGCACTACGGGCTCTTTCAGGTCTCCTGGCGGGATAACGTGAAAAGAATGGCCATCGTATTTAACGAGTCCGCTTTTTCCGTAGTGGTAGATGCCGAGCAGACACACATCGCCACCACAACTCACCGAGGTTACCCTGAGACCTGCATCCGCAGCCGAGAGCTGGAACAGCAAGGAAAACATCGCAAGAAGCGACAGGTACCCCCTTATATTCTTCATTTTTGATTTACCCCATTACAGTTTTATCACAATAAAATAAAAAGTTAGGGTTTAAAGTTAAGGTTTACTGTCAGACTATTTGCCCACTTCAACAATTTTAAGGGAGTTCCCAATTTTCACCAGCTCCTCTATTGACATATTCCCCCTTGCTTCAATTATATAAGTTACTCCATCTTTTGTCCAGGACAGTCTCAGACCTTCCTCCGTCCATCTCCTCTCTCCAAGAACCTTCTCCACCTCCTCTGGAGTAAAGTTGCACAGGCTTTTATTGAGGGGCGGAGTAGCCCACCAGCCTCTGGACCACCTCCCCTCCACACCCTGAACCATCACAGTTCCACCCAGTGACCCTTCAGGACCTTTAGGCACGCCTCTGGGCTCATCCCCGGGCTCCTGCATGATAACTATGTAATCGCTGTTGATACCGCTATCCCTCATGTACAAAAAGTACAGCGTGGTAAAGTTCACAAAACCCCGCTTTGTTTTCATCTTCAGGGGCATGGTCGCCACGGCAATTCTTTTCAGCTCAAATCCCGAGGGGATGTAGGTGGGTGCCATAACAGGAAAGTCAACTGCCCTCGCAGCCTCTTCAAAGGATGTAAAGCTCTTCTGCTCTGCTTTTACAACCCCTGCCTGAGAAGGTTTTATTTTCATCGGCATTTTCATATCTTCACCCTCCTTCTCGCCCTTTATCATTACACCTGCCGCAATTACGAGCGCAGAGGCGAGTACTAACAATAGAATCTTCCTCATACAGTGCAGTCCCCTCCGTAGCTTGCCGCTCCGCAGGGTGAGCAGAGGTCTGCATAGCACCATCCGTAGTAAACCCAGCAGTAATCAATCCAGCAATCTCCGTCCACACAGCACAGACATTCGTGCCTGTACCAGATCTGCGTTGAGCTCTCATCGTTGTAACACTGTTCGTTGCAGTAGCACACATACCACCAATCTATACATGTCGGCGAGGGATAGCAGGTAACCATCTTGCTCACCTCCCTCTATGAGACATCAGAAATCACTCCCATATAAATCCTGCGAAAACGTTCGAAAGGTTTAGAACAAAATCGCAAGAGTTAAATATTAGTGTGCATCCTTCAGAGCAAGAACGTGTCATTTTTAAGATTTTCGAAGCTTACTATTGCAACCTATTTGTTTTAATAATTTTCAGGCTAAAATCTAGCACCCCTGTGCATACAGAGCAGAAAAAATAAAATGCCCTCTTAAGCTTCATCAGTTCACCTTTCTGTAAAACACACCTTCATATGTTCCAATGTAAATCGTTCCAGCTGCAATCTCTATGGCGTTGATGCTCCTTGCACCGCATCCTTTCAGTCCTTTGTTCATCTCCCCCCAAGTTACACCGCCATCTGAACTTTTCAGGATACCTTTACATCTTCCTGCGGTTTGATGTATAGTTCCTACATAGATTACCTCAGGATTAGAAGGATTCAGCGCAATTGTAGAAATCATGGCATCATTCAGTGGCACTGTCACCTTCTCCCAAGTTGCACCGCCATCACTACTTTTTAACAGACTATTAAGCGTTGCAATATACACTATGTTAGGGTTGACCGCATCCACCGTCACCGCTCTAATATCATGAGGGGCACTCTCCAAGAGCACCCAGCTTTTACCACCGTCGGTGCTTTTATACAGCCCACTACCGCCCACATAGATTACTCCCTTGGAGATAGCTATTGAAGTAATGCTTATGGGTGCGTAATTGTCTGGAAGCTCTATGGTTTCCCAGGTTATGCCGCCGTCTGTGCTTCTGAAAAAGCACGAGTATTGCTGCCCTTCTCTCCAGCCGAGCTCATCGTACAGGCATCCAACGTACACAACTCCTGTATCCGGGTCTACGGCTATAGAACGTATCCCCGGAGGTACGTCCTCAATCAGCACCCAGCTTCTCCCTCCGCCTGTGCTTCTGTACAGCCTTCCGCCGCCCGCATACACAATGCTGCCATTACGCGGATTCACAGAGATCGCGAAAATTGTGTTTTGTGGCCCCTCTAAATCCTCCCAGCTCCTGCCGCCGTCGATGCTTTTGAATACACCTCCGTACCTGCCCTCATAGTAGCGTCCTATGCCAGCGTATATTATTTTGGGATTTGCAGGGTCTACTGCAATGGCAAATACGTCATCGTATGGCTCTGGAGGACCGCTGTGTGTCCAGCGGGGGCTTTTCAATTCGTAGATTCCGTATGCCAGAACCGCTGCAATAAGAATGAAAATCAGAAGGTATCTCATGTAAAACATTTAAACACCAACATTTAAAAATATAAAAGAGAAAAAAAGAGCACTATACTTTGCTTTAATAGAGGAGCAGATTGTCTATCTCCCAGTACATACCACCCGAAAGACCATTGATGCCCAGATGGAAATGATACTGTTCGCACATCTTCCTGGTGCCACCGCAGTCGCTCACCGCCTGCCTGAAGGCCGCGGAGTAATATCCCCATGAAATAGGTGCAACTTCTGCATATGCTCTGGGAGGGTTGCTCGGATTTGCATGCGTGGAGCATTCCAAAGGATTGCCATACTGGTTCATTTCCTTGGGGTAATAACCATAGGTACTGCGCACATCCCATATTTTAGCGCAGCATTCTCTGGCGTCGGTCCAGTATTTGTTTGTGGGTGTTGAAGGGGGTGTAAGATTGTCCCTGTTCATCGCGTAGATAGCATCCCCCTGCATAGTCCACATCTCATAAACCATGTAAACCTCATATCCATCACCTGTACCATTGGGCTGATGATCAGGTCTATTATTTCTGCTGCCATTTCTCCATAAACCATTGTTCGCTGGGTTTTGATTCTGCAGTGTTGTCAGAGCATCGCCATAGCTCTGCATTTTTGCCGGAAAATTATAGTTATTGCTGGTATACCCCCATCGGTAGGCTTCGGAAAGACCCATTAGCGTTAGTCCCAGCTGGTTAGGCGATGTATAGTAATCATCATCTATTGGTGCGTTCCAGTTGTCCCAGAACTGCACCAGCCAGTCCGCTCCACTCCTGGCTGCATCTTTATATCTCTGTGCTGTGGTAGAGTCCAGGGCAAGTACCTTAGCCCCGAGTGATAGAGCCCATACACACGGTCCGGTTGCTCTGGGGTCTGGGTCCATATTTGGATCATTCCACGAGCCGTCTGAATTCTGCTTGTCGCACAGAGCATTCAGCGCTTGAATTGCAGTTGAGTTCACGTCTTGCCATGTTGGGTCTCCATCCCTGTACAGCTTTCCTTTAAGTCTGGTAAGGAAGTATCCATCCTGCGCAAGAAAACTCGGCTGTTCGCTGGTAAAGCTCGCTGTGGAGAAGTTCTTATGTCCATTGCTTGTGTAGTCTCTCAAAAATATATCCTTTGATGCCTCTATCGCACTTCCTGTAGTCATTTTCATCACCTCTTTTTAATTTTCTCTTCTACCCCACTATATAAACCACCCGAAAATGTTCGAAGAGTTTAGAACGAAATCGTAAGGTTTAAATAATAAAAAAGCTGCTTCACCGGATTTTTATTTTCCGCCAAAATCCTCTAACCGAAGCTCGTGTACATGCCCGCGGTAGTAGTCGTCCAAGCTGCGAATACTTATCTCACCGCTGAGCACACTCTCTATAGCCCTGCACGCCGCCTGAGCTGCGGCTATGGTGGTTATGTAGGGTATTCCCAGGTCTACCGCATGCCTGCGGATGTAGAAGCCGTCGGTGAAGGGCACCTTTCCGGCGGTGGGTGTGTTTATTATTAAATCCACCTCCCTGCGTAGCATCACATCCAGGATGTTCGGCTTGGGCTCGCTGACCTTGCGCACAAGCTTTGCGGGTATCCCAGCACCTTCGAGGCTCGCCTTGGTACCGTCGGTGGCTAGAAGCTCAAAGCCGAGCTCATGCAGCTTCTTCGCTATGGGCACAATCGCCTGGCGGTCCCGTTTATTCACACTTATAAATATCCTTCCCCTGGTGGGAAGGCGATTCCCGGCGGCGAGCTGTGCCTTGTAGTAGGCCTTGCCGAAGTCGAAGTCCATTCCCATCACCTCACCTGTGGACTTCATCTCAGGCCCGAGCACTGGGTCAACGCCCGGAAGCTTCAGGAATGGAAAAACCGCCTCCTTTACCGCCACGTGGCGAATCTTGCGCTCTCCCACATAGCCCAGGTCGCGGAGCTTCTTGCCCAGCATCACCTTTGTTGCAAGCTTCGCCAGGGGCACGCCTATTGCCTTGCTCACGTAGGGCACAGTGCGGGAAGCGCGCGGGTTAGCCTCAAGCACATAGACCTTGCTGTCCTTCACCGCATACTGGATGTTCAGCAGCCCCACAACATTGAGCTCCCGGGCGAGCTTTACAGTGTAGTCCTTGATTGTACCAAGCACCTCCCGCGAAAGCGTCTGGGGCGGAAGTACGCATGCAGAATCTCCGCTGTGCACCCCCGCCTGCTCTATGTGCTCCATTATCCCGCCTATAAAAACATCCTCGCCATCACTCACCGCGTCCACATCCACCTCCACCGCATCTTCCAGGAATTTATCCACCAGTACGGGGTGCTCCTCGCTCACTTCAATCGCAAGCGCCATGTAGCGTTCAAGCTGAGCGTCGTCGTAGACGATTTCCATGGCCCTTCCCCCGAGCACATAGCTGGGGCGCACCAGCACGGGGTAGCCTATTCGCTTAGCTATACGCTTAGCCTCGTCAACGCTGAAGGCAGTGCCATACTCTGCCTGAGGTATCCCCAGCTTCTTCAGCACCCGCGTGAAGAGCTCGCGGTCCTCGGCGCGGTCTATGTCCTCGCTCCTGGTGCCCAGAAGCTTTACCCCCTGTCCGGTCAGAGGTACAGCAAGGTTAAGTGGAGTCTGCCCGCCGAACTGCACTATAACCCCCTCGGGGGCCTCCTTCTCAATTATGTTCAGCACGTCCTCAAGTGTAATCGGCTCAAAGTACAGCTTGTCACTGGTGTCGTAGTCCGTAGATACGGTCTCTGGATTGTTGTTCACAAGTATCGCCTCTATGCCTGCCTCGCGGAGCGCAACCACTGCATGAACGCAGCAGTAGTCGAACTCTATACCCTGAGCGATGCGTATGGGCCCGCCGCCTATCACGAGCACCTTACGCCTCTCGCTCACCTTAACCTCATCCACGCTGTCATAGGAGGAGTAGTAGTAGGGCGTCTTGGCCTCAAATTCAGCGGCGCAGGTGTCAACCATCTTGTAGACCTGCTTCACACTGCGCTTTCTTCTTACCTCCAGCTCGCTGCATCCGAGGAGGTGCGCAAGCTGTGCATCGCTGAAACCGAGACGCTTCGCTGAGGCGAGCTCTTCCTGAGTAACCTCTCCTATGTCTCTGCCCTTAAGGCGGCGTTCCATCGTGAGGATGTTCTTAATCTTCTCTATAAAGAAGGGCGATATGCCCGTGAGGCGGTTGATTTCCGCAATGCTCATCCCTGAGCGCAGGGCGTCGTAGACGTAGAATATTCGCTTATCCGTGGGGTTGCACAGGTTCTCAATTATCGCCTCGCGCTCTGTCTCATAACTTCTGCCATCGCAGCATATGCCGAAGCGCTTTATGTCAAGGCTGCGCATCGCCTTCTGCAGAGCCTCCTCAAAGCTCCGCCCTATCGCCATTACCTCGCCCGTGCTCTTCATCTGCGTGCCTATGCGTTGGTCTGCCTCAGGAAACTTGTCGAAGGGCCAGCGTGGAATCTTCACCACCACATAATCCAGGGTTGGCTCAAAGCTGGCCGGCGTCTCCTGGGTTACGTCGTTGGGAATCTCATCAAGTGTTAGCCCTGCGGCAATCTTCGCCGATATCTTTGCGATAGGATAACCTGTTGCCTTGCTCGCCAGCGCAGAGCTTCTGGAAACTCGGGGGTTGACCTCTATCACGTAGTACTCCCAGGTCTCGGGGTTTACCGCAAACTGGATGTTGCATCCTCCCTCTATGCGAAGGGCACGGATTATCTTGAGTGCTGCGCTTCTAAGCCTCTGGTGGTCCTCATCGCTGAGCGTCTGCGCTGGCGCGGTGACAATGCTCTCTCCTGTATGAACCCCCATGGGGTCAAGGTTCTCCATGTTGCATACGGTTATGCAGTTGTCTGCAGAGTCGCGCATAACCTCGTACTCATACTCATACCACCCCAGCAGGGACTTCTCTATTAGCACCTGGTGCACCATGCTGGCACTCAACCCGCGCTCAGCTATGCTGCGAAGCTCAGCCTCGCTGTTCGCCACACCCCCGCCGGTGCCACCCAGAGTATAAGCTGGCCTTATAATCACAGGGTAGCCTATCTTGTTCGCGGCCTCCACTGCCTCCTCAATGCTATTAACTGCATAGCTCTCTGGTATGGGTTCGTGAATCTCACGCATCAGCTCAGCGAAAAGCTCACGGTCCTCTGCGCGCTTTATGGTCTCGACGCTCGTTCCCAGGACCTCAACGCCGTGCTTCTCAAACACGCCCATGTCGGAGAGCTGGGCTGTTAGATTTAAGCCGGTCTGCCCCCCCATGGTGCCTATGAAGCCGTCCGGTTTCTCCTTTGCTATAACTTCAGCCACAATCTCGGGCACGAGGGGCTCAAGGTAGATGATGTCGGCAATCTCCTTATCTGTCTGAATCGTAGCCGGATTCGAGTTCACCAGCACAACGCGGTAGCCTTCTTCGCGCAGCGCCTTGCACGCCTGCGAACCCGAGTAGTCGAACTCCGCCGCCTGGCCTATTATTATCGGCCCTGAGCCTATGACCATGATTTTTTGAATATCCTTACGCTTTGGCATTCTTCAACCTCTCCTGGTATGGATGGGTTTATAAGGGCGGGGAAGGCGCCCTTATCATCTCCAGAAACTCATCAAAGAGGTACTCGCTGTCCTTGGGGCCGGGGTTGGCCTCGGGATGGTACTGCACACTCATTATCTCCAGGCTGCGGTGGCGCATTCCCTCGACGGTGGAGTCGTTGAGATTTAGCTTATCGACACGAAACTCGTCCTCGGGGAGAGAACCCGCGTCAACCGCATACCCGTGGTTCTGGGAGGTTATGTACACCCTTCCGGTGCGCAGGTCCTTCACCGGCTGATTTGCGCCCCGGTGACCGAATTTGAGCTTGTAGGTCTCGCCTCCACTTGCGAGAGCGAGCATCTGGTGCCCCAGGCAGATGCCGAAGAGCGGAACCTCGCCCATGAGCTCGCGAACTGTGCGAATCGCATAGGGCACGCGCTTCGGGTCTCCTGGCCCGGGAGACACAACCACGCCGTGGGGTTCTAAATTCAGAATCTCCTTCGGCGATGTTTTTGCTGGCAGAACATAGACCTCACACCCGCGCTTCAGGAAGTTGTCACGAATCGACCACTTCATCCCCAGGTCGAGAATGGCTATCCTGGGGCCTTTGCCGGGGTGATGCTGAATATCTTCACAGGTGACACCGCTCACCAGGTCGAGCTCACCTATATCTGGCGCAGCCCTGCACCTCTCCAGCAGCGCCTCCGCGTCTATCTCTCGCTGAGATGTTTTAAGGGCGCCCTTCATCACACCATAGCTTCTTATCTTTATGGTAAGCGCCCTGGTATCGACGCCCGCGATGCCCGGTATTCCCTCCCGCTTCAGAAACTCATCCACAGTCGCCTCTGCACTGCGGTGGCTTGGCTTCCCACACGCCTCGCGAACCACAAAACCCTCTACCTGTATCCTTAAGCTCTCGCTGTCGTAGCTGTTAACGCCGTAGTTGCCTACCAGCGGGTAGGTGAGAAGGAGTATCTGCCCGGCATAGCTCGGATCCGTGAGAGCTTCCTGGTAGCCTGTCATACTGGTACAGAAGACCACCTCTCCATAGACCTCACCTTCTGCGCCGAAGCCTTCGCCACTAACAATGGTACCATCCTCGAGAACAAGCGCCGCCTTCATACTATCAAAACTACTGCTATGTTTCCCCTACTTAAGGTTTATTCAACTAATGTATCAAATGGTAATAAGATGAGCCATATGGGTCGATTGCAATGAATATATCTCAGGCAACCCGCAAGGTGCTCAGGAAGTATCCCAACATAGCCGAGTATTTAAGCTATGGTGTGGTTAACTACCGCGCCCTGGCGAGGCTTATTAAGCCGGAGGTGGAGCGCGCACTGGGCGCGGGGGTAAAGCTTCAGAGTATTGTTACGGCGCTGCGCAGGAGCGGGGGTGCGAAGCTGGAGCAGGGTGAGGCATGGCAAATCCTTGCAAATAGTGAGGTGAGCCTTCGCTATGACCTGGGTTTGATAACCACCTCACTCTCCAGAGAAACACCGCGCAAGGTGCTCGAGGTGCACCGCGCCCTTCGGGGAGAGACCTATGTGCTCCTCCAGGGGCTGGAGAACCTTACCATAGTGACTCGCCAGGGGCACATCGCAAAGCTAGAGGAGCTGTTTGGCGATGAGCTGATTGAGAGCAAGCG
>NZ_JBPMGE010000070.1:0-10481 GCF_054014795.1 Candidatus Pyrohabitans sp.
CTATAAAAATAACTCTATTATTTTTCACAGCAGGCGCAACATTTTTCACAGCCGAGATTAAAATAAGCGGGGAGGTGAGAATATGCCGGTAGTCAGGATAACCATGTGGAAGGGCAGAACGAAGGAACAGAAGGCAAAGCTCGCGGAGGCTATTACAGAGGCGATGGTAAATACGGTGGGAACCGCTCCTGAGCATGTGCACATAATCTTTGAGGATGTGGAAAAGGAGGACTGGGCAATCGCAGGTAAGCTTTGCGATAGCTAGCCCAGGATTTTCCTCATCGCGGCAATCAACCTCTCATTTTCGCTTTTTGTGCCGACTGTAATCCTAACATAGTCGCCCCTCAGCCCCGGGAGATTTGAAACATTCCTTACTATAATCCCGGCGCTGTACAGCCCATCCATAAGCTCAGAGGCTGAAATGCTTAAAAGTCTTACCAGGATAAAGTTCCCATGGGATGGAAACGGCTTTATGCCAGGGATTTTTTGAAGTTCACTGAACAGATGCTCCCTGTCCTCAACAACCATGTCCCTAACCTTCCTGAAGTAGTCCAGCTCTTCTATAGCCTTGACCGCAGCCCTCTCCGCTATGCGCGAGATGCAGAAGGGGTTGCGCACCTTTTCCAAGAGCCCTGCTAGCCTGCGGTTTGTAAGGGCATAGCCCACCCTTAAACCAGCGAGCCCGAAAAACTTGGAAAAGGAGCGCACAATAACGAGGTTGTCGTATTCAGGCACCTTCTCTGCAATGGTTTTGCCATAGAATTCGAAGTAGGCCTCGTCCACAACCACAGCAGCCCTGGTACCTTCTACCATATCTATTATCCCCTCCTCCTCCATTACAGCTCCGGTGGGATTGTTGGGAGAGCACAGGAAGATAAGCTTCGCATCCCTGCTCGCCTCAAGCACCTCCTCAGGGGCAGGGATAAACCCATCCTCTGGCTCCACAAACTCTATGCTTGCATCGCGGAGCATGGACAAAAAGGCATACATGGTATAGGTGGGGATGGGAATCACAACCCTGTCCAGGGGCTCAAGAAAAATTGTACAGAGGAGGGAGAGGATTTCGCCGGCACCATTGGCCACGGCGATATTCTCCCCGGGAAGACCAGCGTAGGAGGATAGGCTCTGCTTCAGCTCACTGTAGCTTGGGTTGGGGTACCTGGAAACCTGCCTAGACTCCTCGGCTATCGCCCGGAGAACACTCTCCGGCAGGGGATAGGGGTTTTCATTGGAGTTCAGGTTAACTATCTTTTCCCGGGGTATACCGTACCTCTCTGAAATCTCCTCAGGAAACTCTCCGGCATCGTAACTTTCGAGGTACTCCAAGCTGAACCTGTGCATCACTCAACCGCTTTCTTTATCTCCTCTATCTTCGCCTCAAGCTCCTCCAGGCTGACCACCGTTGTTTTCTTCTCCTCTACTCCTGCCAGCGTCCAGAAGAGTCTCGCCGTGACGAGCATAAGTTTGCCGGCATAGCCCGGAGAATATGGGAGAAGTTGCGCAGCTATATCTCCGCACTTCTCCAGTGTCGCCTTATCCACCTTTGCTGCCTTCTCGGCAGCCAATCCCAGGACTGTGATACCTGCTCCAAGAACACGTTCCCTGGCGGCATAAGCCTTGGCCGCCTCGCTTGTTACCCTATGTACTCCCATTCTCCTCACCTCAGTAGTCCAGATATTTCATTACTTCCCACGGCGTCACATAGAGGCAGTACTGGTTCCACTCGTCTATCTTCAGGTCAACGAGGGCATCGTAGATGTGGCTGCCAAGAGCGCGCTGAATCACCTCATCTGTGGTGAGCTGACCGATTGCATCCCTCAGCGTTGTGGGAAGCTCTCCCACGCCGTACTCCTCCTTCTCCCGTGGTGTTAGCTCATATACATCAGCCGTCAGTGGATCACCCGGGTCTATCTTCTTCTTTATTCCATCCAGGCCAGCTGCAAGCATCGCAGAGAAGGCCATGTATGGGTTGCAGCTCGGGTCAACGCCCCTGTACTCAGCCCTAACCGCTTTGGGACTGGCGAAGTACTGCGGAATCCTCACCAGTGCACTCCTGTTTCTGGGAGACCAGCATATGTTTATTGGAGCTTCAAACCCGGGGACCAGCCTCTTATAGCTGTTTACAGTGGGGCAGGTAATCGCAGTAAGCGCCTTTGCATGTTCAAGCAATCCCCCTATGTAGTACCTTGCCGTCTGACTGAGCATATACTCGTCATCAGGGTCTGAAAACACAGCCTCGCCCTTGAAGGGGTCTCCCTTCCAGAGGCTCTGATGGGTATGCATTCCGCTTGCATTGTCCAGATAGAGGGGCTTCGGCATAAATGTAGCGAGAAGCCCATGCTTCTTTGCTATGTTCTTCGCCACCAGTTTGTATATATAGAAGGCATCTCCGCACTCGATGAGCTCCTTAGCTCTGAAATCTATCTCAACCTGTCCGGCGGTTGCCACCTCATGGTGGTGATACTCAACATCGAGACCCATTTCATCCATGTAGTACGCTGCTTCATTCCTGAACTCAACAGTCGTGTCCTCTGGAGGTGACCTGAAGTAGCCCTCCTTGGGTCTTATTATGTAGTTACCCGGGGTTACCTCCGGGCTTTCAGGCATAATTCTGGGTGGACCCCAGCTGTCTCCAGCACCGCCGTTTGGACTCACCCATAGGTCGTATGTTAGATTTGTCGGATCTATACCTGTAAACACAAAAAACTCTATTTCAGGCCCAAATATTGCCTTAAATCCCATTTTTTCTGCTTCTTTTACGACATTCTTTGCAGCATATCCTCGCGGGTCACAGGTCGCTACTTTACCGCCACCCTTTGCGGCAAAGGCTTCGTACACATCACCGAACATTATCGCCGTCTTCTGTAGCGGGTCGTTGATCCAGGGAACGACCTGGAGTGTATCTGTGTCCGGCATCCACACCATATCGCTTTCCTGAATTCCTTTAAAGCCTCTGACGCTTGAGCCGTCAAACCCTATTCCTTCCTGTAGTGCGTCCCCTTCTATGAAAATCCTCGCTGGAATGTGGAAAGCCTGTATTATTCCTCTTATATCGCTGAACAGGCATAAAACTTGTTTAACTTCGTTCTCCTTCAGAATCCCCTTAGCCCTCTTTATTTTGTCTTCCATGGACATCACCACAAGGAGTTAAAGATTGGGGATATAAAAATCTTTTTGTTAATATTTATGAAAATTTATGAAGAACATCATCTGAGCCTATTTCTTCTCTTTCAGCATTTCTTTAATTGTGGCATAGAGCATTGGTATATCTATGGGCTTTGTGATGTAGTGGTTGGCGAGCTCCAGGGCCTCGCGGCTTTCCTTTTCGATGGTTGAGCGCACGCTGACCACCACAACAGGGAGGTCCTTGATATTCTCATCTGCACGAAGTCTGCGCAGGAACTCTGTGCCGTCAATGCCCGGCATCATCAGGTCGAGAAGTATCAGGTCAGGTCTTGTTTTCTTGAGAATCTCCAGAGCCTCCGCGCCGCTCTCAACGAGTATTGTGTCGTATCCCTTCTTGCTGAGAATCATATCAACCATAGCTAGAATATCTGGTTCATCGTCGATGACCATTATCTTAGTCATAATTCATTCCTCACGATAAGTCTGGCAAGCTTTTTTATTGTCATGCTCCCGGGCGACTTGGGATTGGAAAGCACCACCGGCTTGCGCTCTTCCACACCCCGATAGACCTCCAGGTCTACCGGTATGGTGATAATAACCCTGTGCCCCAGACTATCTTCAACCTCCCTGGTGCGCATCTCATCCCTGCTTCTGCCAACCTTGTTGAGCACTACCTGCAGAGGTTTACCAAGCTCCTCAGCAAGCTTTACTGCTTTCAGATTGCTTATTACTATGGGCAGCCATGGGTTCACCACAAGCAGTACCTCATCGCATGCTTTGAGGATATTTCTCAGGTTTTCTCCCAGGCTGGGTGCGGTGTCTATGATAATGTACTCATAATCACCACGCAGCTTCTCAACAACCCTGCTGAGGTTGCCAAGGTCAACCTCCTTGATACTGGTTATTGAGCCTGCCAGCATGTGCAAACCAGTGGCGGAGTGAATATAAACACTCTCCCTGGCAAATGAAGGGTCTTTAAGGGCATAGTTTATTCCAGGCGGTATCACGTCGATTATCCCGAGGTAGAGGCTCAGGTTGGGGGATATGGCATGAGCATCTATGGCGAGCACTTTTTTTTTGAAGTCGAGCATTAGGCTGAGGGCAAGATTCAGAGCAACTATACTCTTCCCAACCCCCCCTTTAGCCGAGATTACGGCGAACACCTTGCCCTTTCTCACTATTCTTCCTCCATGCCGTTTTTAATCCTTTCCACTGCCTCGACCACTTCCCGGCGATAGATTTGTCTCTTCCGATATATAAGCATGCCTCCATATACCAGCAACAGCAACGCCCCAGCCCCCAGTGCAGGAATTAGAAACTTTCTGAAGTCCGGCTTTCTCGTCGCCTCCTGAAGCACAATCGTCAGCGGCTGTGAAACTTCGCCATCCTCCCCTTTAATGGTCGCTATAAGCGTATAGCTACCAGGCGTGGCATCCTCCGGTGGGGTTACACTGAAAACCAGTTCTTGCCCATAGCCGGGGAGGATGACCCTTGTAATCTCCTCCGGGTTAACCCTCCAACCTGAAGGTGCCGCCACCCTAAAGGTGAGATTCAGTGCCCCCTGCGAGGGATTTATTACCCTCAGCCTCACCTCTACCTCCTCGCCCAAAGTTGCATACTCTGCAAGGGCGCCTGAAAATTGAAGCAGGTCGATACCCTTCACAGGGTTATAAAAAATATTTACCTGCCCCAGGGGCCAGTAGATGTATGGGGAGTAACTCTCTGCGATTCTGCTCACATCGTACCTCAGTCGATGGACTTCATAGGGGTCAACGCTGGAGAGGCGCCATGCCACTACCGGGTCTGCCTCAATCACCCTCACATTGTCGCTGAAATCTATCTCTGCCACGTTCGAGGCTATTTCCTTGGGTATCTCCTCCACAATCTCCATCGCCTCAACCCTCACCCCGGAGTTCTCCACATCAAGGCTCACAGATACCCTGCCCTGTTTTTCGTCCAGATAGACCTTCCTCAGCACCGCCGGCCTCTCAAATCGCGGCGGATAGGGCTTTATTCTGAATATGAAGAAGGCGCTTGCCTCCTCCTCGGCGTTGCCCAGCCTAAGTAAAGCCTTATGGTCGCCCGGCAGTGCGCTCATGGGTACACTTATTGCAAGATTTACGCCAGTGCTCTCACCACCTGCCAGAGAGACCTCACGGGGCTGCAGACTCACCCACTCTTCAGGAATACCTTCGAGCCCAAGCCTCAGGTTGTTTACCCCTGTAATGGAGGGATTTTCCACCTCGAAGGATACTGCTGAGGTATCTCCCGGTCTGCCTTCTATCAGCACTGGGAGGAATACAAACTTCAGATGGGGCGTATCCTTCTTAATCTCCCCATCAAACTTCTCGCTCTCTGAAACCACCTTCAGCGTCCCCTGTGCGGAGATGTATGAAGAGCGGTTACTGTAGTAAACCCTCACTGTGATGCGATACTCCCCTGTACCAGAGGTCATAACATAGCTCCTTACCAGAGTGGCATTGCTCCCCGCCGCAAGCCTACTGGACATGAACCTGAGCCGGTCAACAAGAGAGTCCCCGGAGTAGACCTCTATCTCAGGCTCAATAACCTCTCCCACACTGCCTGTGTTCCTGACCTCAATGGATAGGTCAACCATCTGATTCCGGGCGACAGCTTCTGGAACCACCGAAAAAGAGGAAATTTCAATCTGTCTCAACGGAGATAGCATAGCAGCGGTGCTGTCATCAGCGCTTGTGCTGGCTGTAATCAGCACTGGTAACAAAATTGCTGCCACAATATATTGCTTCATGCATCTCACGTTGATAAACTCTCTCATTTCAGCTGTAAAATTGATTTTCCCGGATAAATAAATCTTGCGCAATTCCCTTACTTAAATTCCACCATCACCGCTGGTTTAATATATCCAAGGTTAATTATAACACTAAATCAGAGTGATTTTGATGCCCACCCCGATGGATTTCTTCCCATACCCAGAGCCAAGGCAGTTCCAGGACGAGTTTATGTACCGGATTTTCACAAGCGATGTCATGCTGGCAAGTGTACCCACGGGCGTTGGAAAGAGCATCTCAGCGCTGTGTGCATTTCTTGCTGACCGCCTCTTCGGCGAGAAGGTTGTGGTGCTCACCCGCACCAAATCTCAGGCAAGGATATTCCTTGAGGAGACGCGTGCTATTGCAAAGCATGTGAAAAAACCCCTGCTTGCAGTGCATCTGCGCTCCAAGCAGGAGGTATGCCCTGTTTTTTCAGGCGAAGAAGTTGGATATGAGGAGTTTCTTCAGCTTTGCAAGCTGAGCGACTGCCGGCACAGGCAGAGGTTCAGAGAGAGGGTTGAAGAGGTATCCCTCCTCGCAGCCGAGCTGGGAAGGGAGAATATGGAGAAGGGAGAAGGGTTAACAATTTCCAGACTGCTGGAATTCGGATGCCCCCATGCAGTGCTCCTTGAGCTGGCGCGCTTTAGCGATGTGGTCATCGCAAGCTACCAGTACCTTCTCAACCCCTTCCTCAGGAGCACCTTTCTGGGAAAGCTGGGCATCAGCTTGCCCGGGATTCTCCTGATAGTTGACGAGGCTCACAACCTGCACAGCATGGATATGCTCAGCAGAACCCTGAGCAGGCGCACTGTAGAGCTCGCAGCCAGGGAAATAAACTACGATTTCTCTGGCATTATGAAGCTCTTCAAAGGCAACGACGAAAGGCTTTGTGCAGGAGATTTGCTCGATGGCAGGGAGGTGGAGTTTTTATACCAGCGCGGTGTTGAGGTCCTCGAAAGAAGGCTCCTCAGGGGCAGGAAGATTTCCTATACCTACAGGCTAGCGAATTTTCTTGGTGCTGCGCTCAAGCTTGACAGGGAAGAGAACTGGATATTCTACCGCCAGAGCGGCAGGCTTTACCTGAAGCCTCTCTTTCCCTCTGAGCTTCTCAAACCTCTGGCCGATGCGAGAAAGCTCCTCCTCATGAGCGGCACCCTGTCGCCGGTGGAAATGTACAGGGCCCTGTTCAACCTGTCCCATGCGGATGTGTATTCCCTGCCCAATATATACAGGGGCAACCTGTACTACCTGGGCATAAAGGAGGGGCTGAACACCAGCCTGTTGGCGAGACAGGCCAGGGGCGAGGAGCTCTGGGAGAGATATGCCCGCGTTATAGGGGAGATTTATAAGGCCACGCCAAATACGATGCTTGTATTCTTCCCCTCCTATGATGTCCTTGAGAGTGTAAGGCAGCATTTTAAGGCGCTGGCAGAGCCGAGAGATTCAAAGGAAGCTGAAAGATTTCTGAGAGAGGCTAAAAGTACCGAGAAGAAGGCTATATTTGCAGTTGCAGGGGGAAAGCTGAGTGAGGGTGTGGAGTACACCATTGAGAAGGGAGGGGTGAAGGAGAGTGTTGTGGGAAGCATTATAATAGCGGGCTTCCCCTTCCCTGTACCAGACTTCGAAATGGAGCTCAGGAGGAAGCTCTTTGAAGAGCGCTTCGGTGCCGCTGGGGCCTTCATATTCCTCTCCTTCCTTCCTATGATGAACCGCGTGCTCCAGAGCGCCGGCAGGGCGGTGAGAAGCTCCCGCGACAGGGCATGTGTTGTATTCCTAGACGACCGCATAGAGCACCTCAGGCATTTTCCAGAGGATATAAGGTATGAGACAAAGCTTGTGGAAATAGAAGAACTTGCCGAAGAGGTGAGGTGGTTTCACTCCTTAAAAATATAGCTACTTCGCCCTGGCCTCCTGCTTTGCCTTCTTTGCGCGCCTCTTCATCTCCTCCTCACGTTCGCGGGCGCGCTTTTCAGCACGCTTCTGGCGCTCCACAAGCTTCTTGGCAAGCCTGTCTATCAGAGGCAGCTCCTTCTCCTCCTTTTCCTTCTCCTTGTAAGTCACCTCTTCAACCTCGCCGGCGCTGTTTCCAATTCCACAGGTGTTTCCAACGCCCACCAGGATTACCTTCTTACCCTCAGGCGAAGAGGAGATACTCTCCTCAATTCTGCGTATCGCCTCCGGCACCGCCAGGTAGACCTCTTCTATCATTGGCGATATCGCCTCCTCCAGGGACATCTTGATTGCAATCGCCTCGAGGGGGATGTTCTTTGCGACGGCAGCCTCCTCTATCTTCGCCTTCTCAGGACCGGGGTCGCCTATAGCCGCGCCTATGCCCTCGCTCACCTTGCCCGTGGGCTCGCCCTCCATCTTCAGGCTAGCGTCCACAGTTATTATCTTGGCGACGTCATTTGCCTCGGTAAGCTTCTTAACTGCATCACCCAGCTTGCCCAGCGTCGCTCCTGGTCCGCGTGCTTTAACAACAAGCACATCTCTGCCGGCTAACCTTTCCTCTGAATAAACCACATCTCTGGCGACCTCTCTTGGCGAGCCCCTCATAAGGCGGGCTGCAATCAGCGGGCCCACGCTGTCTCCTATGGGCTCGCCCCGGGATATTGCCCTGATACCATCCATATGTGCCTTTGCGACTTTCTTGATTAGCGGCATGTTCATCTGGAATATCATCGCAAGCTGAAGGTTGTTTGTTTTCTTCACAAGCTCCACGTAGTGGCGGACTATCTTTGAGAGGGTGTTTATGCCCACCCCGCCCTTGAGCAGGGAGACTATGTTCGAGTGCCACACGGGATTGGATTCGGGGGCAATTTCGTATGTGATGGCATGGAACCTGTCCTCAGCTTTGTCGAAGAGGTGCTCCAGCTTCCTGAGTATGCCGTAGGGGTCAAGGTCCACAGGGGGTATGAGAAAGAAGTCCAGGGTTTTCTGCACCTTATCCTTAATTCCAGTGCGTATGCTGCTCTTCTCAAGGCAGATTTTTGTTATTATATCCACCGCCTCGCCGGTATAGGCCTCTAGGGTCTCTGCAACCTCCTCCATATCAGCAACCATGCGATAGAAGATGTAGCGCGGATAGATTATTATCAGGGCAAAGAAAAGTAGGGTGAAGAGCACCTGAAACCCCTGCCAGAGCTGGAAGTTGCTCAGCATCTATATCCTCCTTGAGATTCTAATTTATTATGTTACCCTTTATAAATCTATCATGCAGGTTTTTGTTAGAGCAGAGGTATACCCCACGGAGAGCCCTGAGAAGGTCAGGGCTGCGGTTGAAAAACTGTTCTCTGGCATGGAGTTTGTGTTCGAGGAAGAGGGCGAGAAGCGTATCATAAAGGGTGTGGGGAGAGGAAAGGCGTGTCTCGAGAAGTTTCATCTCAGATTGAGAGAGCAGCGCATTCTGGACACGGCGCGCGGGGTGATGCTCTCCTCACAGAGGGGCAATCGCATTTTTCTGCAGCTCAACAAGCAGGCCGCCTTCGCAGGTTATATCAACTTCTCCGAAGAGTCACCCCTGGGCGTGATTGAGGTGGAGATTGAAGATGAGGACATAGAGAGCACAATAGACTGGCTTGCACCCAGAACCGTCGAGGGAAAGGAGATATGATAGATGCAAAGCTTGGTGCCTCGTCGCTTGCCTTCTTTAAGAGACGCAGCGAAGAGACAATAAGAATAATAGGCGAGGCCGGTTTCTCAGCATGGGAAGTTATCCTTGAGGGGCACCACCTCAGGGATGATTACTCTCACTGGATGGAGCTTCTGGAGAGCTACTCCCTTTACGTCAGTGTCCACGCCCCCTTCGCAGACCTGAACATCGCCAGCATGAACGACAGGATCAGGGAGGAAAGCCTCAGACAGATAAAACACGCGATAGATACAGGGTATCTGCTTGGCGCAGAGCTGGTTACAGTACATTCTGGAAGGCTATCCCCCTACAGCATGTGGTTCCCCTGCGAAGCGAGAGATGTCAACTTTGAGAGTCTGAGAGAGCTTGTGGCGCATGCAGAGGAATATGGGCTGCTGCTCTGCCTGGAGAATACCCCTAAATATTTCGGAGCCCTTATGTGTGAGGTTGAAGAGCTCAAAGCCCTTACAGAGGAGTTCTCAAGAGATGAGCTCGGCATAACCCTCGATGTGGGGCACGCCGCTACCTGCGGTGACGTGATGGATTATGTAAGAGCACTGCGCTCCCGCCTTGTGAACATCCACATTCACGACAACTCCGGCAACGGCGATGAACACCTTGCCGTGGGCGACGGTAAAATTGATTTTAAAAGACTCCTCTCACATCTCAGGAATTACAGGGGAAAATACATCATAGAATGCCACCGCGAGGAGGATGTATTCAGAAGCAGGGAAAGACTTGAGAGATACCTTATTGAATTTTAATTATTTACTTTTAAAATAAACTTTAAAAAAACTACAAATATGGCTGCTTATGTGAAAATAAGTTATAGTAATTGAGGTTTGGTGAATAATGATACACATGTTGTTTGCGAAACCACCCCTGAAAAATATGAGGAGGTGAAAAAGGATGAAGGGGATGTATGAGGACAG
>NZ_JBPMGE010000071.1:0-3955 GCF_054014795.1 Candidatus Pyrohabitans sp.
GGGGGATAGGTACTACGAGGTGGTTGTGAGGCTCAGCCTGGATTGATGGCAGAGGGAGGCAGCATTTTATTAGCTGAGGCAGACCGCTAAAGCTTACTCCGCTCGGCGACTTTAAAAGCATTATCAATGGGAATTTTTCTCTCTTGGTAGGTGGATGTAATGTCGTGGGCTGTGGAAGAGCTGAAGAAGCTGAGTGAGATCCAGCCGGAAATAGTAGAAAAAACATTGAAAGAAATCTCGAAGATAGACCCCGCCCTCTACAGGTCGCTGGTGATAGGGGCATACATTGATGAAAAAATAAGTCTGGGGAAGGCTGCGGAACTTTTAGGAGTAACCAGGATTGAACTGCAGCGCGAGTTTAGGGAGAGGGGCATTCCAGTCAGGACTCCTTCAAAGGAGGATGCAGTTGCAGAAGTTGAGGCGTTAAAGGCATGGAAAAAGAAGTAGTAGTTGACACAACCGTTCTTTCCAACTTCTCTCTGGTTGGAAGGCTCGACATCCTCAAAAGGCTTTTCATGGAGGAGCTCTGCACAACGGAAGATGTGCTTAAGGAGATAAGGAAGGGGATGGATAGAAAGGTTCTGCCCCAAACTGACTGGAGATGGATAAAGATTGTAGAGAGAGGAGCCGAGGTACACCTTTATTCAAAACTTTGTGAAAGATTTGGGAAGGGGGAAGCTTCTTGCCTTGCAATTGCTTTAAACCGCGGACTAAAGATGCTTACCGATGATATAGACGCAAGAAAGTTTGCCCAGCGCCATGGTATCCCGGTTTCAGGAACGGTTGGCGTTCTCGCCGCGGCGGTAGAAGAGGGAATTATAACCCTGGAAGAGGGAAACAAACTGATTTCCGAGATGATTGAAAAAGGATACTATTCACCAGTTGAAAACCTCGATGAAATCCTGGAGTAAAATAGGGTTTGACCTGCACAATAGTGAGGCTCCAGGCAGACCAGGGGGATGCACTGGTGAAGGCAATTGCCGCACTCAACGCCGGGAGGAAGCTGCTGAGTGGAGATGAAAACGCGGGGCTTGCGGGAGGAGAATTTTAGAAAAGAGATGACGGTGGATAAGTATTACGAGGTGATTGCGGGGGGCGAATACAAATTAGAACGTAGGGAACACTATTTACATATATTGATTCGACAACTATTGGCAAATAAAGCGCGGTTACTACAGAGTTTATACGGGTTATTTTTGTAGGCGGTCTTTCTAAAATCTACTCTTTTGGTGAGGATGACCTTATCGTTCCACAGGACTTCGTACAGAACTCTGATTCTACCAATCCTTATGCGGCAGGTATTCTTCTCCCCCTTGATTTTAGCGATGTCTAACAATTTAATTGGAGTCTTCCTTTGCAAAAGCAGTGCTTTCTTCAGCCTCTTCAGTAGAATATTTAGCTCAGTTTCTGTGACAGTGCTCAGCCTCAGGCTAATGCGCCCTCCGGGGTTGAATTGAGGAACCTCTCCATCAGGTCCTTGAGCAGGGAGATGCAAAAGTAGGTAAAGCCTCCCGCCACTATACCATCCAATATGCTGCCTGTATACACAGCCACAACAACCGCGATGCCTGCCCCACCCCAGTATTCAGGCGCCAGAGGGTCAGTACAAACTTCCATAACAATTCACCTATACCAAAGTCATCGTCTCGCTCATATTCTTCGGGGTAATGCAACACCTTGGCTCTTTTTTTACATTAATAGGTATTGTATATCTTAAATGTGGAAAAGTTTATAAATTTTTTCCTTCGAAAGTCTTAAGCGGACGGATAATATGGGAGCAGAGCCACTTTTCATAGCAGGGATTTCTTCAATGGGAGCAGCAGTCGCCTATTTAAATTACTTCAGGAAGTACGTCAGCAAAATAAATGAAAGGCTGCGCAACGAGGCTTTAACACACGCAGCCAAGACGTTCAAAAGAGCACAACAAGACGAAATAACCTTCACAGACCTGGAGGTGATATGCAGAAAACTTCGAAAAAGGAGGCACCTGATTGACGATGTGAAACACGGTGCAATGACACTCTTCCTCATTGGTATCTTTCTCTTCCTCGCCGGCTACATGTCGGCGCACCCCACAGCATACTTCATTTCCCTCACTCTTGCCACCTTTGCCCTGATACCGCTCCTGCTTTTCACAATTCGGATAATTTATGAAACTGAGAGAGAAATCTGAATGTGAAGGTAAGGCGATGCCTGCCGTGAGGAAGATGTGAGGGGGCTGGTAAAGGCAAACGCAAGAGCGGGAGTCACTCAACCTCCTTTAAAATATCTATCAAAAGCTCTTCTCTGATTCTGAACCCCTTTTCAACAAGCTCAAAGATGGAATTTTTGAAATCCTCCTTTGAGATTATCTCCTCTTCGTACAGCCTGGAAAGAATCCATATTGTGCCCCTGGGCGTTAGACCCAGAAGCTTTGCCATTCGCCTCACCTTTGCCTCGTCGATTAAAACCTCCTGAATTCCCTCGGCCAGGGCAAGAGAAATGGCGGCCTTCTCCCCATCTTCGATAGGCGCCTCCAGAAGCTGAGTAATCTCCACCTCCTTTACCACTATAAAGCCCCTTTTCACAAGCTCCTCAACGGCTATCGCATCGGGATGCCCGCCCTTCTTTCCGGCAACCACCACCTCTTCATACACCTCACCCGGGATTATTACGGAGTCGAACAGCTCCCTTAGGTGCTGGAGCCTGCCAATTTTAGAAAGAAAAATCAGGGGGGTGGAGTTACTTACCGCTGCCAATCTCTTTCCTCCTGAGGGGCTCTAAATCCTCCCTCAGAGCCTCCCTGTCGTAGTCGAAATACACCCCCTCCTTGGCAAGCACATCGATCATCTCCCAGAGGGATACGCCCGCCTTTCTGGCAGCCTTCCAGAGGGAGAGCCTGCCCTTTTTGTACTGCTCTATGGCATCCTCCAGAGATTTCCTTTCCACAGCCTCTTTGAGGAGCTTCCTTATAATCGCAGACTTGTCCACCTGCTCCTTCTTCGCCAGCTCTTCAATTTTTCTCGCCAGCTCCCTGGACGCGCGGGTTGTAAGGGTTACACTCATCGTCTCACCTTTCACTGTATCGTAAACATAACAATTGTATACGTTACTGCAAAAGGCAATAGCTGCTCAGCGCCGAGAGAAAAGCTGGAGGAGATGCAGGCAACCGCAGGGCTTGCGGAGGGAGAAGTTCGACATAGCAAAGGCGGTGGATGGATACTGTGAGATGGTTGCGGGGGTGAATACAAATTAGAACATAGGGAACTAATTATCTTCAAGACACTGAGACTTTATCTCTATATCGATTCGACAACTTATTGGCAAATAAAGCGCGGTTACTACAGAGTTCATGGGGCTATTTTTTGTAAACAGTCTTTCTAAAATCTACTCTTTTGATGAGGATGACCTTATCATTCCACAAGACTTCGTACAGGACTCTAATTTTACCAACCCTTATGCGGTAGGTATTCTTCTCTCCTTTAATTTTGGCAACATCTAGCAATTTTATTGGAATAGGGTCTCCCTTTAACAAAAGTAGTGCTTTTCTCAGTCTATCCTTATCCTTACTATCCAGTTTAGAGACAAACTTAAGAGCCTTCTTTTTAATATTCACCTGAAAGCTCATTTCATCAGAACCCTGAAGAGTTCCTCCTCCCCTACTATCTCATCCTCCTCCCTTATAGCTCTGATGTCCTCCTCGTCTGGCTCTTCTTCGGGTATAAGCTTGTCGATCAACTTCGCGTAAAGATTTGTAAGGATATCTAGATCTTGCCTGATCTTCTGGAGTTCCTTCAATTCGGCACTCATTGTCCCACCTTCTAATACTTGAATTTTTAACATTATATAAATCATTGGTTCAAATTTCATTGGCAGAATGTAACACCTACGCTGAGTATTGGCTGCGCAGTAGGGCTTGGGTGGTGACGTCAAATACCCGTGAGAAGCTGCTGGAGGAGATAAAGGCAAACGCAGG
>NZ_JBPMGE010000072.1:0-4122 GCF_054014795.1 Candidatus Pyrohabitans sp.
GGAGTGCTGCACCTGGCAGAAAAGGAAATTTCACCACCACCAGTGGGAGGTGAGAGGGAGTTCGTGAAGGGAGTGGGAAAAATTAAGGAAAAGTTGATGATACTCCTGGATATAGATAAAATGATAAGAGGAGGAAACGCTGAAATTATGAGCCCCGCATAAAATTGCTACTTCCACCGCTTCATTAATATTAAAAGCACGCCAATACCTGCAATCGCCACCGCCGCTGCATACCTCAGGGAAAATCCTTCTTCTTTGTATATCACCTTTGGCAGGAAGGTCACATTCCTCCACACCAGTGAGCCTTCCCTGACTTCGCTTGGCTCAGGCTCGGCCGCGATTAGTTTGCTCTCTGCGGGAAGGTTTACTGTTATGGTTATCGGCTTAATATTTGTCAGGTTCCTTGCCTCAGTTTCCCGGGTTTCGCCCTGCTTTTTTGCAAATTCGCCGCAATCCACAAGTATTGTGACCCTGTCCTTCTGAGGTACTATGAGGAAATCCTCTATAGCCCAGCAGAAGAGCGAAGCCATGCGCTCGCCTACTATTGCCTGGAGCATGGGATTCTGCAGTATTCGCGTGAGATTCTCAATGTCTTCCACGTCTTTTATCTCATAGGTTATCTCCGCCTTTCCCTCCTCCTGGAGGTCAACCACAAGGGTTGGTTCTGCAAAGACATAAGAAGGCAACACAATGAGAAGCAAAAAAAGTAATTTCCTCATAACCCCACCATGAATAACTCAAAAAAATAAAAAAGGGGAAGGTCTGAGACCTTCAGTATCCTAGAGCGGCCTCCTGTGGCCAGGCGAGGTCTATGCCGCAGTGCAGTGCAATACCAGTCTCTGGTTCATCCAGCAAGCCGAGGTTCACCAGCACCCGTGTCTCGGGGTCGATGAACTTGCTCAGGTCTGCGCCTATCTCGGCATGGCAGGAGTTGCAGACGTCGTAGGTATCAACCTCCTTGCCTGTCTGCACATCCTTTATTTTGAGAAGCTTCTTCTCAATGGCGTCCAGCACCATTATTGCGCTGCTCGTCGGGTCGCTTGGCGGATGGCGGATTGCAGAGATGGCAAATCTCGCATCTTTGGTAAAGGTCACATCGTGCGGATTGCCGGGAACCTTGATAGCCTCGACAGGCTCATCCTTGACGGTATCGTAGATTATTATGTATCCCTCGCCAATGCCCGGGGCGCCTGGAATTGGGAAGTTGTAGGGCTTGCCCCCTTTGAATTCGTTGGCAGCCGTCTGCCACAGGTAGCGGCCTCTGGGCTCAATCTCGCCTATGTGTATGAAGTAGCCGTTCATCTCTGTGAGGTCAATCCTCTTTTCAACCTCACCGGTCTTGAGGTTGACCTTGTCTAGCACACCACTCGCCATGTTCGCGGCATAGAGGTACTTGCCGTCTCTGGTTACCTCGGCGGTGCAAAGGAAGACATCCACAGGTATCTTGTCCACCTTTGTGTGCTTCTGGGTGTCGTATACCAGCACAGCACCGCTTGCTATGCTCGAAACGTATAGGAGCCTGCCGTCAGGACTGAAGCTTGAGCCGCAGTGCAGGTTGTCTTCACTGCCCCCGAGTTCCTTCCATTCCACATTCTTGGCCACGTAGCTTCCAAAGCGTTTGAGTTTGCCAAAGGGTGTCTTGTCAAAGGTCAGCCCCACCGCCTCAAGGTCAATCTCAGCTATGGTGCCGTCAAGAGGCGCCCAGTAGAGCATTTTCCCGTCCTTGCTTATGGAAACTGCGTGGGAGGCCTTGTCGCTGCCATAACCCTGAGCCTTGAGCCTTGCGGGCCCGGCAACCACGCGCACCTCCTTTGTTCGCGGGTTTATCTCCAGGTCAGTTACTGAAAGATGTCCACCGTGCCCATTGGTATATACCCTCATCTTGTAGGTAGGCACCGCTGGCTTTTCCACTGCAGGCTTCTCCACCTTTTCCACAGGCTTCTCTGCCGGTTTCTGTGCACATCCTGCGCTGAGTACTCCGAAAAACAAAACTAAACCTAAAAGTACTGCCAGAGTCTTAGGCTTTGCCACATGTTCACCTCCTTTCCGAAGCCTGTAAGGCTTCATATAAGATTCTATTTAACACCTATATAAATTTTTCCGGTTTAAATTATAAATTATCTTAAATATGCTTAAATTATCGCAAGGCGTCAATTATACATCCCTGAAACAATCACCTGCACTCTCCCGAACCGATTGGGCAAATGTTTTATTATACGGTGTTGATTACTCCTGAAAAGGAGTGTGGTGATGTGCTGAAGGTATCGGCTGTACTTGTGATTGCCCTTCTATTTTCAGCCTGCATCACTGAAAGGAGCAATGCCTCAGGGATACATTTTGACACCCGCGAAGATTATGAAAAGGCACTAAAGAGCGGGAAGCCCACCATCGTCGAGTTCTCTGCCACCTGGTGCGGCCTTTGCCTCCGCATGGACCCAACAGTCGAGAAGATGAAGACCAAATACGGAGACAGGGTAAACATAATAAATCTGAACTATGACAGGGAGAAAGCCCTGGTGAAGAAGTACGGAGTAAGGGGAACGCCCACATTTGTACTTTTCGACTCAAAGGGAGAGTTTGCAGGTGGCGCAGTGGGGTATATACCGGAGGATAAATTTGAGGATATGATAATCGAGCTTCTGGAAAAATAAAGGGCCCCTCCAGGCTTTCCGGGACGATTACGATATGCAATGTCAAAACCACCAAAAATGTGAGGAGGGCAATTTTACTGCGGGTTATTTGAGGGGTGGCCTAGGTTTCAAGGAAAAAGCGAAAACTTAAATATCAGGAGAAATAAAGATACTTTAACCAATTTTTTTAACCCGGGAGGATGGACAATGGAAAGCCAGAGTGGACTGTTTAATTTCGGTTTTGGCCAATATGTGAATACTGGCTTTCTCTCAAGTCTCGCAGGGGAAGATGCAAGGATTCTGCGCTATACATCATCGCTCTGCCCCGAGTGTGCCTCAGAGAAGAAATTCTCTGAAATGGTTATTGACGCGGTGGTTTATGAGAAGGAGGGTAAGGTGTGGATAGCAAAGCACTGCACCACCCACGGCATCACCAGGGAGATTTACTGGGAAGATGCTGCGATGTACCACTTCGCAAGCCGGTTCGCTGACGGTGGTTTAAAACTTCTCAACCCCCATGTAGAGGAACACCTGGCTGGGTGTCCGCTGAAGTGCGGTCTGTGTGAAGAGCATGAGTCCCATACAGGGCTGGCGAACATCGTCGTCACAAACCGCTGCAATCTCGCCTGCTGGTACTGCTTCTTCTATGCAAAGGATGGCGACAGGATATATGAGCCCTCGCTGGAGAGGATTAGATTCATGCTACGCGTGCTCAGAAATGAACGTCCCGTGGGCACAGAGGCGGTGCAGCTTACGGGTGGGGAGCCGACCCTGCGGGAGGACATCGTGGAGATAGTCTCTGCCTGCCGTGAAGCCGGCTTCCAGCACATCCTGCTCAACACCAACGGCATAGAGCTATCGCGCAACCTGGAGCTTATGAGGAGGATAAAGGAGGTGGGAAGCAGGCACGGGCACATAATACTGTACATGAGCTTTGACGGGGTGTCGCGCAGCACAAACCCCAAAAACTACTATGAGGTGCCCGGGGTTATACGCAATGCGCGAATCGCCGGCATGAATATGATGCTCGTTCCAACGGTCATTCGCGGGGTTAACGACCACGAGCTGGGTGATATACTTCGCTTCGCCTTCGCTAACCTCGACGTGGTGCGCGGTGTCAACTTCCAGCCGGTGTCCCTTGTGGGGAGAATGCCCCGTAAGGAGCGCGAGAGGCGGCGCATAACAATACCAGGAGTTATAAAGGCGATAGAGGAGCAGACCTCAGGCGCTATAGCGAGGGAGGACTTCTTCCCTGTGCCGAGTACCACCCGCCTAACCGACTTCATGGAGGCGATTTTCGCTAGGCCCAAGTACCGCCTGTCCACGCACTTCGCGTGCGGCATGGCAACCTACGCTTTCAAGCAGGGAGACAAGCTTGTGCCCCTCACGCGATTCTTCGATGTGGAGGGCTTCCTGGAGTTCCTGCATGAGCTCAATTTTGAGGTTGAGCATTCCAGGCTCAAGCTTGCGGGCAAAGGTATCTCCATAATTA
>NZ_JBPMGE010000073.1:0-23562 GCF_054014795.1 Candidatus Pyrohabitans sp.
GAGGCCCACTTCTTCATTGCCAATATCGCCGCGGTGGGCATGTTCCTTGGCTTTCCCGAGCGGGGCAGCCTCTTCATCCTCTCCTCACTGCTCTTCCTGGTGGGCTTCTACCTCTTTGCCTACAACCTCACGCGAACATACTTCAGCAAGGCCCATGGCCCAGAGGTTGAGACAGATATAAGCGCCAGATTCATGGCCTATGCCCTGGCCTTTGGCGTCGCAGGCGTCACTGCCGGCTTTACGAGTGCAACGCTTGGCTTCCCGGGGAGCTTCACCCATGTGCATCTAATCCTGGCGGGCTGGGTGGGCTTAACCATAGTGGGGGCGATGTACCACATCCTGCCCATGCTCACCTGGCTTGAGAAGTACAGCACGAAGGTGGGGCAGGAAGGCGTGCCTCTCATTCAGGATCTGTACAACAAAAGCCTTGCAAAGGCGCTCTTCATAACCCTGAACATCTCTCTGGCGCTCTTCGCCTTCAGCAGCCTTATGCCGGTGCTCAGCATCTTCGCCGTGCCTCTTGCGATAGCCTTCCTCGTGTTTGCAGTGGAGATGTTTCTGGTGCTGGAGAGGTAGCTACTTTTCCGCCAGCTTCCTGCCAAGCCTCACCGCCTCTATGTAAACCTCATCACTCATCCTGAAGTTGACCCTCACCAGTGCCTCGAGATGCTCAAGGTATCCCTCAAAGGTCATGGTCCCCTCTCTCAATGCTTTCAGCAGCACAAACAGAGTCCCCCTGGGCGTGAGCCCGACGACTTCTGCGGCAAGCCTTGCATGACTCTGGTCGATAAGTACCTGCCTGCATTTCAGCTTCAGGGCGAGGGATATCGCCTCAGCCTCACCCCTGTCGATGCCGTAATCTAAAAGCTTCTTCATCAGAGGAGCGTTCTCCACGCGTATCCAGCCCTCTTTAATCGCTTCCTCCACCAGCAGAGCATCCGCATAACCTTCCTCCTTACCTCTCACCACCACTTCCCTGTAAACTTCCCGCGGAATGTAAACCTCAGCGAAGAATTCCCTGAGCAGGTATAGCTTGTTCAGCCTAGCAAGGTATATAAGCGGAGTGGAGTTGCTCACAATCATTCTCTGGCAGCCTCGTAGTCCCTTCTGAGCTCCTCCACAGAGTACTGAAAGGGTACTCCCGCCTCAGCTGCAATCCGCATCATCTTTCTCAGAGATACTCCTGCCATTCGCGCCGCCCTTGCGAGGGTTATGTTCCCCTCCCTGTATTCCTTCAGAGCCCTCTCTATTCGCCACCTCTCTATGGCCTCGCTGAGGAGACGTCTTATGACTGCCGACTTGTCCAGCTTCTCCTCCCTGGCGATGCGGACAATCTCCCTGTCCATCTCATCAGGCACCCTTGTGGTTATTGTAACGCCCATTTATACCACCGCATTAAATTGCTATCATTTTAATACAAAGTTAACGGCGCCTATGATATTTCTATGGACTCCAACCCAAAAAAGAATTTGGAGAGTTCATAACGGCTGCCCAAGACCTAGCACCAATCATGTATTAGGTGTGAAAGGCAGGGTTAAAATAACCAATAAGAAAGATATACTGCGAATGGTAAATTTATTCTCAGGAATCGGTGGATACAAGGGAAAAATAACTGCATCCAAACTTGAAGAGTATGCCTAAATGTCTCATAGATTGAAGAATCTTTTTGAACCAAGAAATTATTATGGATTCTATAAGGCTTTCATGATTTCGGTCTTTTACCAAATGATTCACTCATAGTCGCCTGTTGTAGATATTATGGGGTGAATAAAATAGCCACCTTCGATGAAGATTTTCAAAAAGTCCCGGACTTGAAGATTATCCCATAGCTACTTTAAATCGCCTCACTCCACCTCACGAATCGAAATTTTAAACTCCTTTCCTGCGATTTTCCAGGTCTTTTCGTAGCCCTCGTGGGCAAGCTCTTCGCCTATTCTTAGCTCCTTGGAGCGCGTCTCCCTCGCAATGTACCCGCGCTGCGCTTCCAGGTAGTCGACGATTTCCCCGTCGGCGATGCTCACCCTCGTGGATATCCATGCGTCAACCGCCAGGTCAAGCTCCTTGCGCATCTCCTGTATCCTGCGCACCACCTCGCGGGCATAGCCCAGTTCCAGAATCTCCCTTGTCTTCGTGGCGTCTATGTAAACCTCGCCGTGTTCAAAGCTCGCCTTCGCCATATTCTCTGGCAGTTGCTTCCTGAACTCCACATGCTTTTCATTGATGAGCACCTCCTCCCCCTTTACTGTAAGCGGGTAGCCCTTTTCCACACCGGCGTAAAGCTTCCTTGCGTCCTCTCTCTTTATAGCCTCAGCCACATCCTTCGCAAGAGCCTTAAACTCCGGTCCAAGCGCCGCGAAGTTCGGCTCTGCCACAAGCTCAACCTCAGCAGGCTCCTCCCCCGGTGGGAGAATTACCAGCTCAAGAGTGTTGGCCTGCCTTTTTATCAGCTCCTCAAGGTGCTTCGCCGACCTCGCCGCCTTCTCGCTGGAAGGAGAGAATATCAGCCTGCGCACTGGCCATCGCCGTTTTACGCCAAGCCTCTCCCTGGCGCTCGCAGATGCCTCGACTGCACCCCGCGCAACACGCATATCATCCTCAAGTTCGCGGTCTATGTACTCTTCCCGGGGCGTGGGAAACCTTTCGAGGTGAACACTCTCCACGCCTATATTGAAGCCCGCCACCAGGTTCTGGTAAACCTCTTCACTAACGTGCGGCGCTATCGGTGCGAGAAGCTTCGCGAGGCTGCAGAGAATGCGGTAAAGCACAGAATAGGCCACAAGCTTGTCTATACTCTCCCTCTCCTCCCAGGTCCGCGGCCTAACAAGTGTGATGTACCACCTGCTCAGGTCCTCAACCACAAACTCGTTCAGGGTGCGGGTGGCCTTGTAGAGGTGCAGTGTGTCGAAGGCCTCGTTGACCTCCTTAATAACTGAGTTCATCCTGGAGAGAATCCACCTGTCCTCGCTGCGGCAGTGCTTTTGCAGGTCCCGCGGAATCTTCTCCGGCGTAAAACCGTCGAGGCTCATGTAGGTGGTGGCAAAGACGTAGACATTCCAGAGGATGTTGAACATCTTCGCCACAACCTTGACCTCCTCCCAGTTGAAGCGCAGGTCCTCCCAGGGTTTGTTTGCCCAGAGCACATAGAAGCGGAGTACGTCTGCGGAGAAACGCTCTATAACCTCCTCGGGCGTTACCACGTTGCCCAGACTCTTGCTCATCTTCTCCCCCTTCTCGTCCAGGGTGAAGCCGTGCATGAGCACCCTGCGATAGGGCACCTCATCGAAGGCGAGCAAACCGCAGCCCAGCTGGGAGTAGAACCATCCACGAGTCTGGTCGTGCCCCTCTGTTATAAAGTCCACAGGGTAGAGGGAGCGGAAGGGCTCTTCCTTTGCGGGATAGCCCAGCGACGCCCAGCCTGCGACGCCCGAGTCGAACCACACATCCAGCACGTCGCTCACCCTGCGCATCTCCCCTCCGCATTCGCACGCAAAGCTCACATCCACGTAGGGACGGTGAAGTTCCTTTACCTCGCCGGCACGCTCCTCCAGCTCGGCCTTTGAGGCAATAACCACAATGTTCCCGCAGCTGTTGCACTGCCACAGCGGGAGAGGTATCCCCCAGTAGCGCTGCCTTGAGATGGTCCAGTCCTTGGCATTGGAAATCCAGTCCTTAAAGCGGGCACTTCCTGCCCACTCGGGAATCCAGTCGACGCGCTCTATCTCGCTGAGCATCTTTTCCTTGAGCTCTGTAATCGCAACAAACCACTGCTCTGTTGCGCGGTAGATTATCGGCGACTTGCAGCGCCAGCAGTGACCGTAGCGATGCGTAATGTGCTCCGCCTTTAGCAGAGCACCCTTCTTGCTCAAATCCTGAATAATTACCCTGTCATCCTTTTTTGTTCTGTAGCCGGTGTACTTGCCGGCTATCTCGGTAAACTTCCCGCTCTCATTTACCGGGCATATCGCGGGTATCCCATAGCGCTTCGCCGCCTCGAAGTCCTCCGGGCCGTGTCCCGGGGCGCAGTGCACCAAACCGGTACCCTCCCCGAGAGTTACGAAATCAGCCAGAATAACCCTGTAGGCACTCTCAGGCGCCTCCACCTTTATGTAGTCCTTCAGCGGGTTCTCGTAGCGAAGCCCTTCAAGCTCCCTGCCCTTAAGCTCCTCAACCACGGTATAGTTGAGCCCGAATTTGTCTTCGAGCAGATCAACAAGCTCCTTCGCCACTATGAGCCTCCCCTGCTTGGTCTCCACCTTAACGTAGTCGAAGTCGGGATGTACGGCTACTGCCAGGTTGCCTATAAGCGTCCAGGGCGTGGTGGTCCAGATGAGCAGGTACTCATTCTCAGCTCCAACGACAGGAAACCTGACATAGATGCTCGGGTCAGTGCGCTCACTGTACTCTATTTCAGCCTCGGCGAGGGCGGTCTCGCAGCGCGGGCACCAGGTTACAACGCGCAGGTCGCGGGTGAGAAGACCCTTTTCATGGGCGCGCTTTATTGTCCACCACGCCGCCTCGATGTACTCATCCTTCAGCGTCATATACGGCGCTTCCCAGTCCATCCACACGCCTAGACGCCTGAACTGGGAGGTCATTATATCCACGTGGCGCAGAGCCCAGTTTCTGCACGCCTCGATGAAGGCTTCAACATTCTCCTCAATCTCCCGCTTGTTCTTTATTCCCATCTCTTTCTCTACCTTCACCTCGATGGGCAAACCATGGCAGTCCCAGCCAGGCTGGCGGCGTACATTGTAGCCGCGCATCGCAAGGTAGCGCAGTATTGCATCCTTCATTATCTTATTCCAGGCGGTGCCCAGATGAATCGCTCCGCTGGCATAGGGCGGACCATCCAGGAAGTAGTACTTGGGCTTACCCTCGAGCGCCTCTTTGCTCTTTTCATAAATCCTGTGCTCTTCCCAGAACTTCTGAATCTCCTCCTCAAGTCCTCTGAGGTCAAATCTTCGAGATGCAGGTGCTATCATGAGAATCCCTCGCTATATTAAGAGGTTATTTTATTAAGGGCAGGGAGAATATAAAGGTTAGGATGGCCGAGCCGAAAAGCGGTGAGAAAAAGGTGGAGCAGGCGCTCATGCTTCTCACCAGTGTGGGTGCAGAGAGCATAAGTGTAAAGGAGGCTGTGGAGATTGTGCAGCTTGTGACAACTGTGCCAGAGCTTGTGAGGAGAGCCATCACCACAGCTGAGAAGAGGGGCCTGGTTAAGAGGGAGGGCGGCAGACTGATAATCAGAGAACGGGTCCTAGGCCAAGGTAAACGCTATCCGGAGGTTAAACGCCTGGAGTGCGATGCACAATGCATTCGCTGCGGCAGGAGGATTTCCACCTGCTATTACCTTCTTGCGGCAGAATCTGAGCTTGGACCCCTAGGTAGCGAATGCATAAAGAGGCTGAGGCTTATAGCGCAAAGATTATAAGGCATTCTGAATTAAGATTATGCGGTGCTGCTATGCGTCTGAATGCAGAGGAGCTTGAGAAAAAGGGAAAGCTTGTGAAGAGGGATGAGCGCTACGAGGTGTATGACATAGAGATGGAGGACCTAGTGCTATCCCTTACGAAGCTCTTCCCGGGCAAGGCCACGTCGGGACACTACCACGAGGACAGCGAGGAGGTGTATCACTTCCTCAGCGGGAGGGGCAGGATCAAGCTGGGAGAGGAGATGTATGATGCCAGGGCGGGCGACATATTTACGGTGCCCAAGGACACCTTCCATCAGGTCATAAACCCAGGCGACGAGGTTCTGAAGTTTATAGCTGTGTTTGAAAAATATGAGGGCAGAGGGGCAAAACTCAAGGCGATAATCCCGGCCGCAGGCCATGGGACGCGCTTTCTGCCAATCACAAAGGCCCAGCCGAAGGAGATGCTGCCCGTTTTTGACAAACCAGTAATCCAGTATGTGGTTGAAGAGGCACTCGACGCAGGCATAGACAACCTTCTGATAATCACGGGCAGGGGGAAGCGTGCCATTGAGGACCACTTCGACCGTTCACCTGAGCTGGAACAGTTCCTCGAAAAGGCGGGTAAGCAGGAGTACCTTGAGGAGATAAGGAAGATAAGTGAGCTTGCGAACATAACCTATATCCGCCAGAAGGAAGCTCTCGGTCTGGGGCATGCGGTACTTTGCGCAAGAGAGTTTGTGGGCAACGCCTACTTTGCGGTGCTTCTGGGTGATGTGATAACAATGCCCAGCTGCCTGAAAGACATGCTGGAGCTGCACAAACGCTACCGCGCCAGTGTAATCGCCCTGCAGGAAGTGCCAAGGCAGGAGGTCAGCAAGTACGGCATTGCTCAGCTGGGCAAAAGCTTAGGCAATGGCGCCTATGAAATCGCAGATGTGGTGGAGAAGCCCTCGATGGAGGAGGCGCCCTCAAATCTCGCAATTACCGGCAGGTATGTTCTGAGCAGCAAGGTCTTCACCTATCTTGCGCAGGGTGAGCGCGGCTACGGCGGTGAAATTCAGCTCACCGACGCAATTCGCAGGTTAATTCAGGAGGACGAGCGCGTGGTGGGCTACATCTACCCGGGTAAGGTCTTCGATATAGGCAACAAGCTGGACTGGATTAAAAGCACCATAACCCTCTGTCTTGAGAGCGAGTTCAGAGAAGAAATGGAGAGGTTCCTAAAGAAACTGGGTTATGTCCACTGATTTTTGAGTATCGCATAATCAGGAACTTATGTGAATCTATGTTCAACAAAAGGGGGCATTATAAAAACCAATCCACAAGATTTATATATCATAATTGCTAACAATAATCTCCATATGATCCACAGGAAGCAAAGGTGGTATAGGGGCGAAGCGGTGGGCATGGAGATAAAGAGGTTTTGCCGGGGGGACGGCGGTGCTGTTTATAAGAGGAGACTTATGGCGTAAGTTTCGAAAGCTGAAAAGCAAAGTTTATGTAAGCTCGTACAGTAGGAATTACTCAAAAAGCAAAGGGGGGAGTGGGTTATGAAGTTATCTCTTCGCTGTCCAAAGTGCAACAGCATGAATATAGAAAGGGGGCACCAGGAGGTATTCCCCAGTACATTCATGAAAGATACCAAATATTCTATGATAAAGGCTCTTACTGGCTCCAAAGAATTCGAGATATATGCCTGCATGGATTGTGGATATGCTGAGTGGTACATCCAGGACAAATACCTGGAAGAAGAAACTCGGATACAGGCTATTGCAAGCTCTAAGGACTAGATTTCCATACCCCTTCGGAAGAAGGAGGTTGTAAGTGTGAGAAAGACCAAGAATATAAAGAAGAATGGGCCAATCTATATCCTTAACGACTTCTACGATAAGGGGAATGACCTTTATCTCTATGACTCACGGGAAGAGCGACGTTACTATGTGACAAAGTCATTTTTTCAGGCAGGTATGGACAGAAACAGGCTTTGTATCTATGCATTTCCCAAAGAACATGACAGATTTCAGATGAAGGACTTTTCAGGTGATGCATTTCATGAGATAGAACTTATAAGAGGAAATATAAAAATGCTGAAGGAAGAAGACCTGGATGCTTTCTATTCTGATTTCGGGGAACTCAGGGACTATGCAAAGGATAACGGGTATGAGGGCATCCACCTGAAGATCGACTTCGGGAGGGTGAGAGATGAGATAATGGGGGAGGTTATTGAGCTTGAAAAAAAGCTTCACAGCACGAATGGTGAGGTTCCCGTGGCCTCAATAAGCTCATACAACATGAATTTTCTCAGGCAGGAGGCTGTCAACAGTCTGACAAGGCTTCACGACAGGGTGATGATAACAACAGAAAAGGGAGAGACCTCAATAGCCTTTTTCCAGCAGCCAAAACCTGTGCATATACCGAGAATTGAGGTCATATCCTCAAAGATGATGGAGCAAAACGTCAAAAAGTCTCTTAAAATCATAATACTCTCCCTCCTGAAGCAGCAGCCCATGTGCGGGTTTGACATAATCAAAAGCCTTGTACACAACTTCAATGTGCTTCTGAGCCAGGGAACGGTGTATCCAATTCTCTACTCACTGGAGAAGGAGGGGTACCTGAGGACGGTTATAAAGTCGGATAACAAGACAAAGCTGTATGTTCCCACGGATCTGGCATACGAGTACATTGAGAGACAGATAAGGGAGTATATACAGGCTCAGGAGAAGATACTCACACTGATCGCGAGGGGATTGAGATGAAGATAATGGTGGTGGACGATGATGATATAATCATCCAGGCCATGAAGAACATCTTAACTCCAGAGGGCTTCACTGTTATTGGCGCAAGGAGCGGTGAGGAGTGTCTGCAGATACTTGAGAATGAGAGGCCAGCATACATTTTCATAGACATTCAGATGCCGGGTATGGACGGCTGGGAAACCCTGAGGGAGATTAAGAAGAGGGAGGAGCTTCGAGACATCCCGACTGCGATGCTCACCGCCCAGCCCCTGACAAAGGAGACCCTGGAGAAGGAGGGCATCTTCGCACTTGTGGATTATGTGGTCAAGCCCTTCACCAAGGGAGATATAATCGAGACGATGAAGCAGGTTTTTACCTGATTCCAATCATTTACTGCATTGTTTTGAAAATAGATTACTAGTAACTTCAACAACAGATCTTTTTCCTCTATTCATTTTTAACCCCGTTTTATACTCATCAAAGGCAAAATAAGGTGCGAATACCTTTTGGCCTCAAGTTCATCAATAGCTCTAAGTTCTATTCTTGGATCAGGAAATTCACATTCCACCACATGGTAGTGGATGCCATCAGACTCCTTAGAGACCTTAACATACACAGGGATAATAGGCATGTCTATAGGCACATTTTTTGCTAAAGCCAAGATTGGATACGCAAGTTTATGTTTAGCAAGTGAACTATAATTATTTCTACTTTTTGCTTCAATTATAAAAAGTGTCTCCTTGCCCGCTCTTTTTCCCACAAATAATGCATCTATTTCTACCTGTCCGTTGTTATGGGTTAATTCAACTGGAAAATTTGAGAAAGCCTTTAACTTGAAGGTAAAGGTAGACCTGCCAGTAGCTGGTGCCAGAGGTATCTCATCATCCTCTAAGCCTAAGGCATAACTAATCAATCCCGAAGCTAGCCCAAGGTTGACAAGTGATGTTTCGGTAAAAACGGGTAGCAGATTGTATCCAAAAAGCTGGCGCATACTCACGGTTGGTAAGAATGTCAAGCCTTCTTTGTCGGTAAATATTTCTCCGTCAAATAAAAAGAAATCTCTAAGACGGCCCTTAACCTTCACCAGTGCGAATTGGGTACCTGTACCATTTGGAGCTGAGCCTAAGCGTAGCACCATTGTGTCATTTAATTTCAGTTCAGGAGAAAGAAGCTCATAAGTATCAATAGAAATTACTGGAGCGGTTCGTACTGGCGGTAAATTATTCTCTTTCAAATAATCTTGAAAGGAAAAGGGTCCATATATCCCAGTGTCTTTATCTGAGAGGACTTCCAGAGCTGGTTTAAAAATATCTTTACCCATGCTTCTTACTTCCCATATTTCTCCTTTACATTACCTCGGCATATAAAAGATATATTCAGTAATCATCATACTGGGATTATTGTAAATAGCAATGTAACGTTACTATTACATTGTGATAGTGTATCTTTTCAATTGAGGCAATGGCTTAAATACCAGACCCTGCTTTTTCAGCAAGTTTGTGCTGACCAACTCCCTTTTCAAAGCTTCCAGTAGTTAAAGGCAGAAAAAATTAAATTCATTGTTTTTGGCAACACTCTGGAGCTACACCCAGTTTCTCACATAAACTGAGCGAATGCCGCTGGGTGAAACCCTGGAGATTTCGCTCATTGTCCCGCCAACAGGAAGTATTGTCAGTGTGAACTCCTTACTTCCTTCAAGGGGATATGCTTTACCCTTATTCTCTATCCAGAAGTGCAACTCAAGGTACTCGCCCTTCTCGAGCACATTGTTCTTATTCTGTTCAAACACCGGCACAACATAAAAATCAGCCACTCCATTTGCTATGCCAGAGCTGCTGTTTGTGCTGTCCTCTGCAAGGGCGAGATTGTTGGTAATGGTCGAGTTGTGCTTTATTCCACTTATGTACACATTCCCGGAGTAGTAGTTCAAAATTATGTCGTCATAGCTTATTTCAGAGCTCCCCGGCGCGAGAGTTGCCAGCACTATTATCTTTGTTATGTTTGGGCCGCCGTTGTTCCAGGTCTTATTGGCATAGGCATAACCGGTCAGGTCGACTATCTTGACATTCGTCGAGACCTCCTTTGTTGCCTCCTCGCCGGTGGCTCTGGCTTTTGACTGAAGTGTGCCGGTGGTCTTGAGGAGTACACCTGCAGTGATTGCAGCCACCATTACCATCGCTATAAACACTATCAGTGTTCCAATACCAATCTGTGCTCGGTTGTCTCTTGAAATCACCGGCATTATCCCCCATTTGAATCTGGTAGCTATATTATATAAACATTTTTTTTCCTATTCTGAAAATCGACTAAACATTGAAGTAATATTCGTCCCATACATCCATTTTTACCAGAGCTTTTACCGCATAGCGCCCTGAAGAAAGCTGTGTTATATTCACCTCAAGAACCTCATAGGGGTCCCACAGAGAATTCTGAATATTTGTGCTCCTGTTGATTATCTGCGTGCCCCTGATGGCGACCCTCTTGCCATCGAGGAATATTATAACGCTGTCTTTGGTTAACACCGTATTTCCTGCGTTCAGAATGTAGACAGAAGTGTTGTCGCTTCCGGGATAAACGTGAATTATATCTATCTCGGTATTCAGCCTTTCAGAGAGTAAGGAAGATTTCTGGGAGATTCCTGTCTTGACCACCTGTGAAGCGTCGCTGACTACATCAGCCACGCCAGCGGCGATTATAACTGCAGCGATGAAGAAGATTGCATGTGCAGCCGTGGTGCTGAATCCCATCTCCCGCTACCCCACTTTAAACCTGTACTCAGGAGTCCAGAGATTTCCGTTGAGCACTGCCACGTAGTTCCAGCCCTGGAGCAGGCTGACTGTAAGGTTTACCTCCACCACCTCATTCAGACCCCATAGCTCGCTACCTCTTGGATTTATCACCTCTATTGAGGCTGGTACCACCCACTCCCCGTTTATCCTCACCTTGCTCTGGTTTACGCTGAGGGGTATTGCGCCCATATTCTCCACATAGACCGAGAGGTTGTTCCCCTCTGCATTCACATGCACCACCTTTATTTCTCCAACAAGCTTCTCCTCAAGCTCCGAATTCTTTGCAAGAGCACTGCTCTCCATCTGGAATATCTGCATATTGAAACCTGCAACCAGACTTGCTGTCACAAGCACAACCCCTATGAAGAGGATAACCGAAGGCAAAGACTCTGACATGGCTAATCCCACACATAGTCATAGTTATCAGCCGGCAGCACATGGGTATGTGCCTTTGTCTCGCCCACGCGGTATTCATCCCAGACGCCATTCTTAACAATCACCTTCACGCTGCTCTGTATACTGCGCAGGGTTGTGATTTGTATCACATCCTCAGGCTTCCAGTAGAAGCTTTGAGAGGTATTGGTAACAACAAACTCCTTCACCGCCATTGTTATGTTGAACCAGCCAACAATGCCATAGAGCTGGTCAGGCTGGGGGGTAGAGGGATTGTATACCTGCGTGTCGTCCTGGGTTGTGAGGGTCAGGGGAGGGGTTGAGAGACTGTCGTGATACGCACCCTTGACCAGGTAGGTCTTGTTGACATAGCTCACATTGAAATACCCCAGGGCAGATATGCTGAAAGCATCGCTCGCGAGCCACACACCATCTATGGCGAGGGAGACATAGTCAGGGTCAAGGGTGGTGCTCCCTGTGTTCTCCACGTAGATCAGATTTTTTCCGCCGCTCGTACTTACATTCACAATCTCTATACTGGTACTCAACACCTCCATATCCCTTTTTGACTGCTCGCCAATGCCATCTGCGAGTGTTGTCAGATAACCTTCGGCGGTGCTGAGAAGCTCCACAGCCGCAGTTATGCCCACCATAAAGATTATAAGAAAGGCCGCGGCAGTGGCAAATCCCAGCTCCACCACCCCCTATCCCACAAGCTCCGACTCATCAAGCTGGCCTATCACCTCCGAGTATATGGTGGGGCTTACGTCCATTCCCTGGAGCTTGATTATGAAGAAGAGGGAGATGATGTGGTCGAGGGTAGTTAGCTTTCGCTTACCCCTGGATGCCTTCGTACCACTGAGGTCGCGGGAATACTTCAGTATATGGTCCCTGACCTCCCGCGTCAGCCATCCAACCTCCTCATAGAAGAGCAGAGTTTTTATCATTCCCTGGTAGCCCACCTTCTTTATAAGAAAGTCCAGCCACTTGAAGAGGAGGAGCAGCGAGTTGGGGTCGTTGTTTATCTGGGTGAGTTTCACCACCTCATCACTCGGCTTTATCTCAATCACCCCCCTCTCCACAACGCGCTCCTTGAGCATCTGCCCTCCTGAAGTGGCTGACACCACAGCCTTCTTCTCTCTGTCCTTTTCATGGTCGTTGCCATTCCCTGTATCAGCACCATTTTGATACCCTATGAAGGGGTTTATCTCATTGGTCACAAGCTCATAAACAGAAAGCAAACCCTCCATGCTGCTCTCGATCTTTGAAATCCTTTCATCAAAACCGCTGACGAGGTTTTCAATCTTTGCCACTGCATCGCTTACCTCTGAAATCCTCTCTTCAACCTGAGAAATGGCTTCCTGGGACACAGAAGGAGAGGGCTCAAAACTCTGCTCAGGAGGACTATCTCCGAAGGGCGGTGCATCGCCGTCGTCCATCTCGGACATGAAGGGAGGAATATCCTCGCTGTCGCTGTCTGTTTTCACCACCTCTCCAAAGGGCGGCAGCTCTGAGTCTTCATCCTCCAGCGCACTCTCATTCAGCTCGCCAAGGTCTATCTTCTTATCCTTCAATCCGAGAACCAGTCCTATGCTAAGCAATTCAAGCATCAATTTTTATCCCCTCTCTCTGCACACTTACCTGATTGACCGGGTGTTCCATTCTGAGAATTTCAACTTCCTTTTTGGTGGATTTCAGCTCCCTCTCCAGCTCCTTAATTCTTCTTCTCATATTTCTTATGTTTATCTCTTTGAGCACTCCCAGTCGATACCATCTTTCAATTTCCTTTGCTGCTATTGCAGGATTTTTGAAATTCTGAACACTCGACCTCCTGAACCACTCCTCCAGTTCTTTCAGACTGTAGAGGAGTTCTATATCTTCGCTGGGAAGGTTTATGCTGTGAACCTCGCCCAGCACAGGCTGCGAAATCTTCCTCTGTACAGGTATCGGATCGCTAACATTCATCCTGCCCTTCAGGATGGCACCGTAGGATATAAGGGCGATGGCAGCGAAGGCCACGTAAAGTATGAACCAGGTTGCCAGGGTGCCCTCCCTGTTTACCACAAGATTTACGGGCATCAGCATGATAAGCATACCCACAGTCGCCGTCATTGACCAGTACAGGCTCCAGACTACCTTGTTCTTCCTTTTTATATAGCCTTCAAGTTCCTTTATTAACACGTCATCTAGCGCGGTCTGGATTATTTACATCCCCCCATGTTATAATAACCCCCTTTTTCTATCTATTTAAAGGTTATTTTTCGGGAAGTGAAGCAGAGAGAAAAAATAGAGCAGGAACTTTCACACCTTTTTTCGTTTTTCGAAACTAAATATATATCTATTATTATTGACAATTTGAAAGAAGGTGTTAAAATGTGGAGCTGTCCTGTTTGCGGGTCGATGGAGTTTATTATAACTCCCAACGGCGGCAAGGTGCAGAAGATACGCTGCACCGCATGTGAACGCACCTTTGTGCTTGAGGAGCCTCTACCCCTGGGTGGATACTGCAAAAACTGGTAGTCTATAGTTCCCTGAATCCTCTTTTTGCGGTTTTCACCAGAAGTCTGCCGGAAGAGGTGTCAAATTCCAGGGTTCTCCCGGCACTTCCACCCGTATCCTCGGCAACTATCTTTATATTTTCATCACTAAGGACATTCTTCACTGCAAGAACATTTTTCTTTCCGATATAATCATCTGACTTAAAAGAGAACATCTTGGCCCCACCTGCTATCTTTGCAACAATTCTGGGTTTTGCTGCTCCGAGGTCCAGCATCTTATCAATCGCCATCGGAATGGCGGTATCCACATACTTCGCCTTGTTCTTTATGGGACGAAAATTCCTGCTGCTGGGCAGCATCACATGAGCCAGGGAACCCACCTTTGATGAAGAATCGAAGAGAGCAACCCCCACGCACGAGCCGAGCCCAATACTCACAAGCTTCGCTGGCTCTGTCGCCACCTTCAAATCTGCAATACCCACAACAATTACCGGTTCTGTCGCCCTCAAGCAACCATCCCCACCTTCTCCCTCAAAAGGGAAATTATCCTGTCAAGAGACTCGGGCTCTGGCATCAGGAATATTTTCCCGGCTATGTGCTTCTGGTGGAACATAAATCTGGTTTTGAACAGTATCGCATCATCCGTCTTCTGCGCCTGCTCAACCATAATAAAGTCCAGAATGGCCATGCCCATGTCAACCGCCAGAGCGGGCGGCGCTGGCAATATCTTCAGCTCCAGAAAGTCAGAAAGTGCATTTGAGAAGTGAGAGGCCATTATGTTGCCCACCTCCTGTATAACAGACACCTCCATATCAGAGAGCTCCTCTGATTCAGGGGGCATGCCTGTTATCTGGGCCACAAGCTCCAGCGCAGAAGTTATGTCGAGGAGCATCAGTATAACCCCATCTATATCGCCATGAAGCTCCACATATACCCCCGCAACAAGTTCCTCCACGCCCTCAGTGGCAAGCAGCTCTTCCACTGGCTTAATCTCAAGCGCGGGTACATCTATCTCCACCTTTGTATTTGTCATATCTGCAAGGGAATTTGCGGCGTGACTTGCGCCCATACTCCCCACTTCAAGAAGCATGTCCCTCTCCAGCTGGGTTAACGAAGCTACCTTTACCATTCTCAAACCTCCAGAGATGCTATGTCAAGAATTAGCGAGACCCTGCCATCGCCCATTATGGTGGAGCCTGCAAACCCGTGCACATTTCTCAGCTTTCCATCCAGGCTCTTTATCACTATCTCCTGCTGTCCTATGAGCTCATCAACCGCGAGGCCTATAAGGTTGCCTCCCTTCTCCACTATTACAACAGGGTGATTGGGCTTATTGTTGGCTATTTCGGCCTTGCCGAAAAGAGAGAGAAGATCAAAAACAGGCACAATCTTACCTCTGAGCTGAATAACATCCTGCCCCATTACACTGCTTACATCCCCTGCTCTGACATTCAGAATCTCATTCACATTGTTCAGGGGGATCGCGTATATCCTTCCACCCGCAGATATGAGCAGCGCCTTTGTTATCGCCAGCGTGAGAGGCAGCTTGAGCACAAATCTGGTGCCCCTGTCCACCTCTGATTCCAGCTTCACCGTACCCCCGAGGGCGAGTATCTTGTTCCTCACCACATCCAGCCCAACGCCTCTGCCTGAGATATCTGTTACCTCTCGGGCAGAGCTGAAGCCAGGGGTAAATATCAGCATCCTTGCCTCTTCATCCGACATCTTTTCTGCTTCGTTCTCGCTGAACATCCCCTTCTCCACGGCGATTCTCTTTATCTTCTCAGGGTCTATACCGCGTCCGTCATCCTCTACGATTATCTCAACGTGGTCCTTGACCCTTCTCGCCCTGAGCTGAACCCTTCCCTTCTCATCCTTTCCATTTCTCACCCTCTCCTCCGGTGCCTCTATGCCGTGGTCTATGCAGTTCCTCAGGAGATGCACCAGGGGGTCGCCTATCTCGTCGAGCACTGTACGGTCAAGCTCTATATCCTTGCCCTTAATCACAAAATCAACCTGCTTGCCCTCCTTCTTGGCAAGGTCCCGGACCATCCTTGGGAACCTGTCAAAGACGTACCTCACCTCCACCATCCGCATCTCCTGCACCTCTTCCTGCAGGCTGGTGGTGAGCTTGTCGATGTATGTCAGGGTTTCATTCAGCTCATCAATTGCATACTTCTTTTTAATCTGGAAGAGCCGGCTCTTACTTATCACAAGCTCCCCAACCAGGTTCATCAGAGCATCCAGGCGCTCTATTGGCACGCGCACCGTCTGCACACTCTTTATATCTCCCCCGCTCTTTGCTTTATCCTCTTTTGCAGACGACGCCTCACCTGAATGAATCTTAAGGCTGCTCAGCTCACTCACTTTTTTAAGACGAGCCCTTATCTCCTCATCGTTCGCGCTAGTCTTTAAAAATATTGAGAAACTATGGTCGAAGTCGCCGTCTTCCAGTTTCTCCTCATCAGGGATGCACTTTACAACCTCTCCCAGCTCCTTGAGTTCTCTGAAGGCCATATACGCCCTGACAGACTTAAGGGTGCAGTCCTTGTCCAGCTCTATATCAATCCTCTTAACACCCTCACCCGGCTTCTCCACCTTTCCCTTCCTCTCCACTGTACCTCTCTCTTTCTCCCCCGTGCCTGTAAATTTACCCAGCTTCCGGCTGACCTCCTCTGCATTGATATTCTCCTCATCGCTGCTGGAGAGCGAATCCAGCGCCGATTCAAGTATGTCCACCGCCTCAAATAGAACATCTATAACCTCGGAGGTTATTTCAACTTCACCATTCCTGAGCGCATCGAGAAGGTTTTCCATATCATGAGTTATCCTGGCAATGCCCTCATAACCCATCGTGGCGGACATGCCCTTGAGGGTATGCGCCGCCCTGAATATCTCCCCTATAACCTCCTGGTTGCCCTTCTCCAGCTCCAGAAGCCCCTGAGTCAGAGAATTCAGATGTTCCATCGACTCGCTTATAAACACGTCCTTGTAGCTCTCCATGGACCCCTCCCCTTGTCTTGAAGCTAGCAGAGCTTGTCAATTACCTCAAGCACCTTGTTCTCCTTGAAGGGCTTTACAATAAAATCCCTTGCCCCTGCTTCAAGCGCCTCCCTAACCATCGCCTCCTGTCCAAGGGCACTTACCATAACTATCTTCGCCTCTGGGTCATGTGATACAATCTTCCGCACCGCCTCTATTCCATTCACTTCAGGCATTATTATGTCCATGGTCACCACGTCTGGCTTGAGTTCCGTATATTTTTTAAAGCCTTCGGCGCCATTCTGAGCTTCGCCCACTATCTGATGTCCATTTTTCCCCAGAATATTCTTCAGCACCATTCTCATAAAGGCTGCGTCGTCCACAATCAGCACCTTTGCCATGCCCTCACCTCCTCCTGTTTACTGGAAGAATGACACTGAACCTGCATCCCTCACTCTGCCCCTTCTCAATCCTTATACTGCCCCTGTGAATCTCTATTATCTTCTTGGCAAGTGTTAAGCCCAGCCCTATTCCAGGATACTTTCGCGACGTAGAGGAGTCTTCCTGATAAAAGGGCTCAAAAATCCTTTCCATGTTCTCTTCCGAGATGCCTATACCTGTATCCTCCACTGCTATCTCCACCACCCCATCTCTTGCTGATGTGTTCACCCGGACCCATCCTCCTCGCCTGTTAAACTTTATGGCATTGTCAATTATCTGCTCCAGGGCATATGTTAAATACGAAGGGTCTACTTCAACCTCCGGGAGCTCACGGAGCTCCATCTCAACCCTCACCCCATTCTGCAGGGCAAGGGGGAGCTTTTCCTTCACAGCCTGCTGAACCAGGGGCAATATGTTCCTTCTCTTGAACACAAGGGTCATAACGCCACGACGAATCTTTGATAACTCAAGCATCCCATCTATTATCCTGTTCTGGCGCAGGAGGTTTCTCTTTGCCATGAACATGAGTTCCTTCCTCTTCCCAGCATCCTCCTCCTCCAGCGCAAGGTCTATACACCCCATGGAAATTGTCAGAGGAGTTTTAAGCTCATGGGAAACAATGGCGAGGATGTCGCTTGCAACACCTTCAAGGTCCCTCAACCTTCTGTTGGTATTGAGAAGCCTGTAATATGACCTTATCAGCTCTGATTTAAGCCGCCCTATTACATCAGAAAAATCCACTATTGCCACGAGGACTTTTTTTATATCTCCCTCAGAATCCTTGAGTGGATAAAAGGTAAACATATAGGGCATCGGCAGGTGATTGCAGGGGTGCTCATCCACTGCATCTCGGGGCTCACCCGAGGTAATGGTCTCGAGAACCGGACAGGAGTTCGATGAAGCTGTGCAGTGGAACACCTTCCTGCAGGAAGAGCCGATTACGTCTTCCATCGACATCTCCACAAGCCTCAGGAACTCATCATTGCACGAGCATATATGCTGCTTGCTGTCTATCTCAGCTATGGCAATTCCCATGCTATTATCCTCAAAACCCGCCCTGAGTTCGCTGCCATTCCGGGTAACAACGTTCGAGTATGCTGCTACTGAATACCGGGTAATGTAGTCTCCTCTTCCCATGGTCCACTCATCCCTGGTTTTAAAGAGGTGACCTGCACACTTGTTCTTCCAGCTCATATGTTATGGTCTGACCTCTGGCGCTGTAATAGACGATCCTACCCTCCACAATCTCAAAGGCGTCGTATCGCATTCTTATTACCCCCAACACTATGCTTTTCAATATTCTAAATAAAGTTTATTTTTCGAGACCTGAACAAAGGCATCAATCCCTGTTTCGAATGCTGAAAAGTTAAGTTAATAAAAAAGTTAGGTTAATAGGACAATTATGTAATCCAGAGGTTAGCTTAATGATGTAGTTAATATTACAATGCTACTGTTAGAAACTTATAACTGGGAGGAGTGAAAATTTGAAAAAAGTCTTGGTCGTTGACGACGAGGAAGAGATAACTCGCCTGGTGAAAAAGTTCCTGGAGTCTGAGGGTCTTGAGGTAGTTACCGCTAACTCTGGACAGGAAGCCATCTCCATTCTCGAAACTTTTACTCCTGACTTTATATTTCTCGACCTCTTTATGCCGGAGATGTCGGGCTGGGATGTGCTCAGAGAGATAAGAAAGAGACTGAAGCGCGTGCCTGTGGCCATGCTCACAGTTCAGCCACTTTACGAATCAATCGACAGGGAGGAAGTGGAAGATATAGTTGACTACATAACAAAACCCTTTGACAGGGCGGATTTGCTGGAAACCCTTAAGCAGATTCCAGGGTTTCTCGTGGGGAGGGACGATGCCGGAAATTCCCAGGACGCTGGCGGAAAGGATAGTTGAGCTGTCGGCAGATGCGGTACTCCTTCTGAATTCTAAAGGGGAGGTGGTCTACTCCATGTGCAGCCCTTCTTTCAGCTTCAGCAGCAAAATTCGGGGAAGACCTCTCCTTGAGCTCTGGCTGCCTGAACTCCGGCAGGAGGGAGAAAAACTTATCCGCGAAGCCAGAAAGGGCAGGGTGCTTAAAGATAGGGTAACTGGATGGACATCCCCTGCAAGGGAACCGATGGTTGTAAGCCTGTCCATGGGACCCCTGGATAAGAAAAATCCTGAAAGAGGTGTGGTTGTAATTGTCAGGGATATAACCAGAGAGGCGGAGGCAGAGGAAAAGGTAAGCAGGTATATACGCGAGCTTGTGGAGTATGTTAAGCATGTGGAAAGGTCAAATCAACTTAAAGATACCTTCGCAGACATAATGCGGCATGACCTGCTAAACCCCCTATCTGCCATTAAAAGTGTGGTTTCCACAGGCAGTGTTGGAGAGGAGGGTATTGAGCTGATAAACAAGAGTGTGAACAGGATAGAGAAGATAGTTTCCACCTTCTCCAGGTATGCCCTCCTGCATAGCCTCGAAGAACTCGATTTCCATAAGGAAAACCTCGCCAGGGTGCTGGATGAGGTGGTGGATACTCTGACACCTGCTGCTGAAGAGAAGGGAATTCGTATCATGAAAAAGTACCCCTCCAGGATAAATGCACACTTCAGCCACTTTCTGGAAGAGGCAGTAGTCAATCTGCTCTCAAATGCGATAAAGTTCAGTGACCCCGGTGATGTGGTAACCCTGGAAGTCACAGTGAAAGAAGACCACCTTAATATAATGGTAAAGGACCAGGGTATAGGTGTCCCTGACAGGTATAAGAAGAGCATATTTGAGCGTTTCGTGAGGGGTAAAAAGGAGGGCATCCTGGGCTCAGGGCTCGGGCTTGCAATTGTGAAGCGCATCGCAGAACTTCACAATGGCAGGGTCTGGGTGGAGGACAACCTTGTGGAGTGCCAAGACAAATCCGGCAGGGTGTTCCAGAAAAAGCAGGGAAGTATCTTTGTGCTCAGAATACCCAGGGGCAGGAAAAAGTGAGCTACATCTCCCAGGGAGCTTTCTCTCCGGGTTCTGATGCGTGCTCCTTTCGGCTTTTTATCTTCGCTTCTATCTCTGCGATGTCGTCCCAGCCCTCGATGTTCTCCTCCTTTGCGGGATAGGCATTTCTCGCAAATGTTAGAAACACTTCACCCAGAGGTGTCATCTCAAACTCCTTGCCTTTGCTCTGCACAATCCCATAGTACTCCAGCACCTTCAGCGCCTCATTAACCTCCTCTCTCGGCAGGTCACTTTTCTGCACAAGCTCCTGAAGCTGCGTATATCCCTTTTCAAGAAGACCAAGAAGCACAATATCGCTCGCCGTTGGAAGTGCTGAGAAGGCATCTATCTGCTCAAGCTCAATCCTATGTACACACGCATCACCACCAGAGTTTCTGCACTCAATCTCCTCTATGGTAACCCCTATGCCCAAGTTCTCCATGAAGAACCTGCCCACCGCTGTTGAAGTCGTGTGGCATGCCCCACCCGGCACCATTGCGCAGATGTGACAGCCCTCCACACGCAGGTGATAGGTGAGCGGGGCTTCGAGATGTAAAGACACCTTCTCACCTATTCCAACTTGCACAAGCATCCTCTCAAGCAGAGCCTTCAGCCTGTCGACCTCAAAGTCCCCCCTGGCGGAGGAGCGCAGAAATGCTCTCTTCGCAGCAACCGGCACCCTCACATTTTCAAGGAAGTCATTGACCCTATCCTCAACCTCAAATACTTTCTCAAAGCCTCCCAGCAGCTCTGAGAAGGGCAGCGATTCGCCTTCAAATCCCTGAAGCTCAACATTCATTATCCTCTGGATATCCTCAGCGTTCAGATAGAAAAACAGATGGCAGTAGGTGAAATCAGAATCCTGCAGGGCGGTATTGAAGAAGAGCACCCCATTATTACCTACACCAAGAGCCGAAAAAAGCTCCTGAATTGAACTAATTCTACCAGAGTCAAGCTCGGGAGATGAGATTTTCACCTCCACACCAAAAAAGTCAGAGACCGCCTCCACAAAAGAACCCGCCATCTTCCTGCCCACTTCCTGGAGCACGTCATCAAGCTCTTTGACGGAGCCGGGGTTTCCTATGCTACAACCCACTCTCATTGCGCCCTTAATCGGGAAAAAGAGAAGGATGGTACCTGTTATATCATCTCCAAAGGTATAGGCACTGACAATCACACCCTCCTCACCCACACATTCAACCACGTCCTCCCCTGCGATTACATCTATCACCGGTGGCGTTATTTCCACCTTCGCACCCAGTATCTCGGAGAGAGAGCTTGCAGAATGGCTGGAACCTATATTTCCAACCTCCTTCAATGCATCCTTGGCAAAACCGGTGAGGTTCACTTGTAACCCTCCTCCATCATGATGAGTTTTCCCTTCTCTGTGAGGATCCCGGCCTCTGTACATATACCCTCCCGCTTGAACTCATCCAGAATACTCACTATCTCATCGTAGTCACGCTTGACGAGGGGCATTATATTTTCAGGTCTCCTCACCCCATGGTAAAGTGCCTTGAGCACCAGCCTTTTGGCGTCGGTAAATTTAATAGCGCCCACAGTGTCGCTGGCGGTGGGAAGTACACTCATTAAAGCATTATATAAAGAATATACCTTAGGCTTCCTGCCACCTATAAAGGTCCTGGTGTTGTCAATGACCATCACCATAACCGAGTTACCGGCGGAGGCATCCTTTATCTCAGAAATGCTCACGTGGTCATTGGGTATCTTTTTCCAGCCCTTATCTGTCTTAATCCACACATTCAAATCTGTCGATGCAAGGACGGTCTTCTTCCATTCTTTGAAATTAGTTGAGAAGTAGACATCCTTTACTTTAAAGAGAAGCTTCTCCTGCGCAGCCATGATTAGCCCCACTCAGAGATGTACTTCTTGCCAAAAGAGCTGGGTGCTGTCTTCTTGACACTGGTTGTCTGACCGGCCTTGGGCTGGAGGATTATTGTAAACTTCTGACCAGGTGAAATGGGCAGGTCACTGCCTGTAGTGTCCTCAATCCAGTATACTATCTCAATTATCTCACTCTGCTCCAGCACAGCGTTGGGGTTCTGGGGATTCTTGTCCTTTATCCTTCTTATGTAAAACTGGGACACATCGGTATCATTACCGCTAGCAACGTTCTCGGCCTTTGAAATCTCCTCTGTGAGGTTGATAATACCCTTGGATGCATTGCTGCTCCCTGTGCCGTTGAATTTTATGCCCACAATGTAGTTGTTACCAGAGTGATACCCGAGCACTATATCACTGTACCTTACATCACCACTGCCTGCGGCTAGTTGTACACGCAATATCACAGCGTTTATCTCCTCCACGGATGTGTCGTTCACGTAGCCAATCACACCCATAATCTTTATGTTAGTCGAAACCTCCTTTGTGGCCTGCTCACCCGTCACGGTGGCCTTCTGCTGAAGTCCACCAGAGGTGCGCAGAAGGACACCTGCCGCCACTGCTGCAACAAGTATCATTGCTATAAAGATTATAAGCGTGCCAATGCCCACCTGGGCCTTACAACAAGCTCGCAACTTACGCCCCATTTTATCGCCCACCTATACTGTGACCGGATGAGAATTATAAAGGTTATTTTTTGAAATTCGAAAATTAAATAAAAAAAATAGAGAAGGGAAGTAATTTTTCTCTATCCCCACTCTGTGGTATACTTCTGGTTGATAACACTTGGTGCTGTCTTCTTGATCGTCGTGGTCTGGCCCGCCTTTGGCTGTACTGTCATGATGAACTCGTCGTCTGCATCAAGGGGTACGTCTGTGCCGTCGTTCTTCTCAATCCAGTAGAGAATCTCTATTATCTCTCCGGGTTCGAGAACAGTGTTCTCACTTCCGCTACTATCCTTGTCCTTGAGTCTGCGAATGTAGAACTGCGCCTTGTCATAGTCTGTGCCCGCAGTGATATTGCCGTTTTCTATACCGGTGGCAATTCCTGTGGTGCTGTTGTAAGAGTACAGGCTTGCGCTCAGCGTCTTTGTGTTGTTGTAGGCGATACCGCTGACATAGGTGTTACCCTCCTGGTAGGTGAGCACTATGTCGCTGTACTTCACATCACCGCTGCCGGAGGCAAGCTGTGCCGTGAGGATAATCGCCCTTATCTGCTTGCTGCTAGAGGTGTCGTTGCTGTAGCCTACGACGTTGGTCACCTTTATATTAGTCGAAACCTCCTTTGTGGCCTGCTCACCCGTCACAGTGGCCTTCTGCTGAAGTCCACCAGACGTCTTGAGCAGGACGCCCGCTGCTACCGCCGCCACGAGAATCATCGCTATGAAGATTATCAGAGTGCCAATGCCAACCTGTGCCCTGCGGTCCCTGAGAAATTTA
>NZ_JBPMGE010000074.1:0-20259 GCF_054014795.1 Candidatus Pyrohabitans sp.
AGAGCGCATAAAAGAGGCCAGCAGCGTAAGGCTTGCTGGAGACAGGGTGGTTGAGATAGTGGAGAAGCCGGGCGAGGAGGAGATACTCAGCGACATTGCGGGCGCACCCCTCTATGTGTTCAGCCCCAAAGCCAAGCCCTTCATCAGCAGCGTAGAGCTCTCACCCCGTGGGGAGTATGAAATCACTGGCGCAATTCAGAGCATGATAGACGCTGGCTTGGAGGTTCGCGGTGTGCTTGCAGAAGAATGGGAGCACCTCTCACGCTGGCAGGACCTGCTGAGGTTGAATTTCCCATATCTGCGGGAATACCTCTAATACTCAAGCTTATCCAGCATCTCTCTTATTCCCGCGAGCCTTTCAGAAAAACCCTCCCACTCCCCGAGCTCAAGCTGCCTGCCCAGCACATCTGAGAAATTCAGCCTCAGGAAATGGCTGTAGTGCTGGTGGTACTCAAGAGAGAGGTCGAAATAGCGCATCTCAAGCTTCCTCGGCGGCTCATACAGCAGCTTTATGTCCTCCTCAAGCTCCCTCGCCAGCGCTTCAATCTCCTCCAGAAGGCGCTCAACCACCCTCTCCCAGTGAACCTCCTCATAACCGCGCCTCGCCAAACCCTCTTCAAGGAGTGCACTCTTAACCTCAACCTTTGGCTCGCCCCTAAAATCTGGCCCCTGGATAAAGGCAAGAGTCTGCAGAGTGCTCTCCCCGGGCTCAAGCGCAAGGAGCACCTTCTCCCTGGCAAGGCTCTCAAGATTCCTCTCCAGCGTCTTGGGATTAACCCCTCCCTTTACCCTCAGGATTATTCTCTCTGCCTCTTCCGGAGAAAAAAGAAAAACTTCGCTGGCTATGGCAAGGATAAGGTCTCTCATGTCTTTATCGTCTCAAGCTCACTGGAGATGTTCCAGATTATCGTTCTGGCATGCAGGGGGAGGTTTCTGTCGTTGCTTATGTCTTCAAGGATATAGACCGCAGAACTCACCCTCACCCCTAAATCTTCCTTTTCATTCATCAGGGTATTTTTCGCCTCCTCAGCGGCGCGACGGATATTTCGTGGTATGGAGGTATCCTCAATCACCTGATTCAGAACCTCACAAATCTGCTTTAGCTTTTCCTCGCGTTTCATATAATCACCTCCAAAAATCCAGAAAAGTAACTCGACGAACAGGTCACTACCTTATATATTTTTTACGTTATAAAAAATTACTGGTAGTATGGAAAAGGACGCGAACATAAAGAAGATGGTGGAGCTCCTGCTGGGCAGGGCTACAATGCTGGCGTACCACTGCCCCAGCTGCAGCGCACCGCTTTTTGAGAAGGAGGGCAAGGTGCTCTGCCCAAAATGCGGTGAGGTGAAGGTGGTGCGGGAGGGTGAAGATGAGGTGGAAGAGAAAACCCCTGCACCCGCCAGGGCAGAGGCTAAGCCGCAGAAGGAGGATGAGATTCTACAGAAGAAGAGGGAGGAACTGCTTCTGCGCCTGAAGGACGAAAGAGATTTGAGGGTTATACTTGACATCCTGGAGGCGGTTAGGCGGATAGATGGGATTCTCAGGGATTAAGGGAGTAAGAGATATTTGAAAACTGATATGAAACTATTAAGTTAGTCAGAAGATTTAAATAACAGGATTTTTTAAATATAATTTGATGGTGAAAGCGGAACTTAGGAAAGTCATCATAAATAATTTCAAAAGTCTTCACGACTGTGAAATAGATATTAAAAAATTAAACGTAGTAGTGGGGGCAAATGCCTCTGGGAAATCAAATTTAGTGGAAGCATTTAAACTTTTGAAAAAAATCTACACCGAAAAGGAGATAAATCCATTTTTCGAGTGGTGGGGATACAACAACGTCGTATGGCAGAGAAAAGAAGAATTGCCTATAACGATTGGATTACTCTTTGAAATAGAAGGATATGACGTTTATTTTGAAACGACATTTACCGGTATCGGAGGAAAATTCCAAATTCTGAGAGAACTCCTAGATATTAAAGGTTATCTGAAAATATTGAAAGAAGGCGAATGGTTAACAGTTAAACATGACCCTGCTTTTATAGAAAGTGTCGTGAAAAATTTAAAGAAATATGTGGCAGATTATGGATTAAAAACTAAATTGAGAAAGAAAAAAATTAAATTAATGAAAGAAAAAAAAGTTAAAGTAGATCTGAATATGAAACTCTTAGATATACTTAGATCGCCATCTTGGATTGGTTTAGGATATAAACTTACTGATAAAGAGACTAATAAAATGTTTGCATTATCCTATATTTTTTCTCCTGTTGAGATACATGTTAATTATAAAAATTTCAAAGATAAAATTGAAAGAATTGTAACATTATGTCCACGAGTCACAATAGAGGGCCCACGTTTTTTACCAGAAAGTTCACTTTACAGAGTTGCTTCGAATAAAATATTCTCTTTTTTAACAGGGATGTCAATTTTGCTACCATTCAATGTTCGTTTAATGAAAGATCCTCAAACTCTCAGAAGAGAGAAGAACCTAAAAGAAGACGGTAGCAATATTGCCAATGTATTCCACAGCATTTACATCAGAGAAGGAAAGATCCCTGACCAGATTTACTACCCTCTATCAATGCTCTTCCCTGATATAGAAGTACGTCCACATATTACTGATGATGGCAGAGTCATGATTAAAATATGGGAAAAAGGTCTTGAACTTCTACCGCCAAATATTTCTGATGGATTCTATAAAGTCTTAACAATTCTTACTGCTATTTACCTTAAACCATCTTTATTAATCATAGACGAAATTGAAAATTCACTGCATCCTGAAACATTAGAACTTATTTTAGATACTATAAGGAAAAGCGACGTGAATGCAATGATAACAACTCATTCTCCTGTTGTTGTTGATATGGTTGAGCTCAGTGACCTAATTCTTGTCGAAAAGGATTATGAGGGATCTAGATTCAGACGCATAAAAGACTCAGATAAAATAAAAGAATTTTTAAGAGAAAAAGGTATAACATTTAGTGAAGGTTGGCTTTATGGTGACTTATTTGAGACTGGGGAAAGGGTATGAGAATCAAAATAATTGTAGAAGATACTTACGGTGGAGAATTTTTAAAGAACGTTATTAATGATCTTAAAAAAGAAGGGCTGGTATATGGGAATCTCCATATTCCAAAACCAAAGCATCTACCAGCTTTATGCAACACAAAACTTACTAGGATCTTAAAAATGTTCGATAATACATGTGATAGAATTTTAGTTTTCCTAGACTCCGATGATCCACAAAATTTTAATGATAGATATGCAAAAACAGCTTGTCATATTCCGAATAATATGTCAACTCCAGTAGAGATAGTTCTAACAGATTATGAGATTGAAGAGTGGATCTGTCTCAGTTTGGGATTAAGATGGCATTCAAAACCTTCGGAAGAGCTTAAGAATAAACTTGGATACGAAAAAAGTCGACTCCCTGGATATAGCGACAAATTAGATTTCGACAAATTAATGAAAAATTGTCGCTCTTTTAAGTCTTTTCTAAACGCTTTAAAGTTGTGACAGTGGAAAACATCGATTCTCCATATTATTACGAGATGGAAGGAAGGTTACAGTTCCCCAAATCTCCTCTTCCCCTCTATTAAATCTGCCAGAAGCTCCGCAACCCTGCCTCTGTGCACCCTGACCTGCTCTGCGGAGTCGCGCTCGCGTATTGTAACTGTCTCATCCTCCAGGGTGTCGAAATCTATGGTTACGGCGAAGGGCACGCCTATCTCGTCCACGCGGGCATAGCGCCTGCCGATGGAATCACTGGCGTCGAAGAGTGCTAGAATACCCCCACGCTTTACATCGTTGAATACATCCCTAGCAACCTCCACCAGCTCCTCCCGGTTGAGCAGGGGAAACACCGCCGCCTTCACCGGCGCCAGCCTGGGATTGAGTCTGAGCACATTCTTGTCCTCCCGCCTGTAGAAGGCATTCTCAAGCACACAGTAGAAGATGCGGTCAATGCCGAAGCTGGGCTCTATAACATGGGGAAGGAACTTCTCGCCGGTTATGGTCTCCTCCACCTCCTTTACCTCAGCATGCTCCTGCGTGAGGGTTACCTCCTCGCCCTCAACCCTAAGCACAAGGTTACCCTGCTCAGCAAAGCGCTTCACCTCATCCTGAGACAGCTCCTTAAGAGCCTGTGCAATCTTCGCCGCAAGCGATTTAAACTCAGGCCCCAGCTTCGCCATCTTCGGCTCCAGCACAAGGCGTTTCCTGCGCACAGGCTCTGGGAACTGGCGGAAGGCGCGCAGCTCAACACCGCTCTGCTTCTCGTGGGCCCTCAAATCATAGTCGGTGCGGTCAGCTATCCCCACAACCTCAATCCAACCGAAGCGCTGTGTGCGCACCTCGGCATCCCAGCAGTCCGCGGCGTAGTGGGCCATCTCCTCGCGCAGATGCTGCCTGAAGCGCAGCTTTTCATAGGGTATCCCGATATCCAGGAGGAAGCGCTGGGTGTGCACCAGATAGTAGCACAGGAACTCGTGCTTCACGATGCCGCGCTCCACCGCCTCTCTAGCTGAGAGCTCCACCACATCCTCACTATCCTGCGGCAGCAGCCTGAGCTTCTCATCTGCATAGCGTGCAAAGTTCGAGTGCGACTTATCGCTTGGATCTATGAATATCTCAACCTCGGCCTGGGTGAACTCACGCAGACGTATTAAGCCCTGTCTGGGCGATATCTCGTTGCGGTATGCCTTGCCTATCTGCGCCACGCCAAAGGGCAGCTTCTTGCGGTAGAAGGAGTACAGCCTGGGGAAGAGTATAAACATGCCCTGGGCAGTCTCCGGGCGCAGGTAGCCCACCTTCCTGCTTCCCGGCCCTATGTAGGTCTTGAACATGAGGTTGTAACTGTAAACCTCGCTCAGCTCGCCCCCGCAGTCTGGGCAGCGCAGCTTATGCTCCTGTATAAGCCTGTCCAGCTCCCTGTAGCTGAGTCCGTCGGTCTTGACATCGATGGCGGCCGCAATAAGGTGGTCCGCGCGGAAGGCGGAGCCGCACTTCTGGCAGCTAACCAGAGGGTCGACGAAGTTGTTCACGTGCCCGGAGGCTATGAACACATCCTCCGGCGAAATTGTGGGTGAGGAAATTTCCATAAAGCCCTCCTCCACCACAAAGTAGCGCCGCCAGATATCCTCGAGGTTCTTCTTCAGCGCCGCCCCCAGGGGCGCATAGTCATAGAATCCACTAACCCCGCCGTAAATCTCATAGCTCGGATTTATGAAGCCCCTCCTCAGGGCTATCTCCATTATGTCGCCGCTTTCTGACATAATCTAAAACATAGCCTTCAGGAGACTGATGTCCTTAACAATGCCTATCAGGTCGCCCTCTGCGTTGATCACAGGAATCTGCTCTATGCGCTTCCTTGCCATGCGCTTGGCGCATTCGCTCACGCTGGTGCGCTTTGTCACTGTAACCACGTCCTTGACCATCACATCCTTAACCCGCCTGTCCGGCAGCTCCAGACGCTTCTTGGTTATGTATATGACATTCTTTGAATCCCAGCCCCAGCGGTCGCCCTCTGTCCCACCGGAAAGCTCTGACTTGTGGGTACTCTCTGTAATCTCAAAAACCTTCAGCAGGTCGGTATCACCGATTATGCCCGAGAGAAGCCCATCGCTGTCCAGCACAGGTAAGGCACGCTCACCGCTGTGACGCATTATCTCATAGGCCACCTTAAGCGGGGTCTCCTCCCATACCGTGGTTATCTTTGACTCCATGTACTTCTCCACAGGCTCTGGTATATTCATCTTTGTAATTGCGCGCCACACTATGTCACTCACAGTTACAATTCCCATAAGGTGAGAGTTGGTAACCACAGGCATTCTTCTGAAGTTCTTCTCCAGAAATGCTCGCGCCACGTTTTTAATGTCCTCTTCGGGTGTTGTGGTGTGAACCTCGCGGGTCATGAGCAGAGCAAGCTGCCCCTCCTCAGGGTTCCGCGCAAAATCAGTTCTGGTCACTATCCCCATGAGCTCCTTGGTTCCGCGCTTAACCACGGGTAAGCCAGATATGTTGTGCTTCAGGATCAGCTCCAGCGCCTCAGAGCTGTTTCCAGGAACCTCTGCATACACTACATTCTGCGTCATTATGTCCTTAACCTTCACAGCGGAGCCTCCTTAAAGTCAGTTATGGACAACCATCACCGGGCAAGAAGAAGTTCTTACCACCTTCTCGGCAACACTACCGAGTAAAAACCTATCTAAACCGGTTCTTCCGGCGGTGCCCATAATTATCAGGTCCACATTTTTCTCCTTGGCGGTTTCTACAATCTCCTCTGCCGGGATGCCCTCTTTAATTATAACCTCATGCTCTACTCCAAGCTCTTCTGCATGGGTTTTTAGAGTCTCCAGAGCCTTGTTTCCCTCTTCCTCCAGCAGGGTGCGCATGCTCTCCCATACCGCTTCGGTGGGTATGCCGGCAAAGGCAGAGATATCTATAACATACAGCCCGTAAACCTTGGCATTCACAGCCTTCGCCAGCTTTACTCCATGCTCTACCGCCTTTTCGGCAATTTCTGAACCGTCTGTGGGTATGAGTATATTCTTATACAATTCCTTTACCTCCCAGCAGAGCGTCGCCTCTAACTATGCCCTTAATATCTCCTACCTCAAACCTATGTACTATTCCTAACACAGGGTCATATATATAATTATTGTTCCGAAATATTACAAAGGAGGCGAGGTTGCCCTCCTCTATGGCATTGCTCTCCAGCCTGAGCACCTTCCTTCCGTTTATGGTGGCCGCCTTGAGGATTTCTCTGGCGTCAAGGCTATAATCCCTGCTCAACCCGCGCGCCAGCTTGAAGGCAAACTCCATCTCGCGAAGCATATTGAGTGAGTTTGCCATTACGTTGTCTGTACCGAGAGCCACCAGGGTGCCCTCAAGAAATTCCCTGATGCGGGGCAGGCCCACGGCAAAGCTTCCATTGGCACGGGGGCAGAGCACCACTGGCAGGTGCCTGCGCATCACCTCCTCCATGCTTGCCTCGCTGGCGTTGGTCAGATGCACAACAAAGTCTGGCCTGAGCTTTAGAACCTGCGCCACGTCGTCGCTGACCTCTGCGCAGTGAAGCGCAAAGAGTCGGCGCATGCGTCCAGCGAGATGCCGCAGCTTGAGTAGCTCCTCCATGGAATAGTCAGCCACACTGCTTATACCTATACCATCGCAGCGGGCAAGGAGCCTCTCAGGGGGGTCGCCGTCTGGACGTCCCAGCACCACCGCCTCCACAGGGGAGGCTTCCACGGTATCTCTGAGCAATTTTACACCCCTCACACCGCCCTCTCTAAAGTCTGCAAACGCCAGCGTGCCCGAGGCGAGCATCTCCTCAAGCGCCGACTTCATTCCAAGCCTAACCCTCTCCTCATCCTTTAGCAGCTCAAACTTCACACCGCCCTTGCCCACCCGCGTGGAGATGTCCTCATAGGCAGCTACATCCCGGGCGCCGGCATCGCCTATGTGGGTGTGTGCATTGGTGAAGCTGGGACAGATTATACCGCGCTTTAGGTCGAGATAGCTGCGCCTGCCCGGATGTCCTGCGCCTACCTCAGCGATTACCCCATCCTCCACAACAACATAGCCCCGCGTGGGTTTGAGTTCTTCACCCTCCAGGATGACCGCGTTGCCAAATATGCGCTTCATCTTCCCCATAACCTTTTATTAACTCATGCAAAGTTTAAACTATGCTCGAGTGGCTCATGCTCACCTTAGCTGTCCTCGGCGCGCTGGCTGCGAGCTACACGGATATTAAGCACGGGATAATCCCCAATAAGCTCTCCTTCTCGCTGTTCTTCGCCGGCATAGCTGGCAACATTGCCATAGCCTTTAGCAAGGGCAGCTATAGCCTGGCACTCGACCTGGGAAAGGCGGTCCTAGTCACCTTCGCCGTGGGCTATACGCTGTGGCTTCTCGGCGGAATGGCTGCCGGAGATGTGAAGGAGTTTCTATTCATCGCTGCGCTACTACCAAAGTACCCCGAGGTTCTCCTGCGCTACTTCTCCCCCAGCTTGGCATGGTATCCCTTTCCGCTGAGCGTATTCATAAACACCTTTGTGGCGATTTTCCCTTTCCTGTTCATCTACTCCCTTGCCATATCAGTCAAAAAGGTGAGAATACGCGAATTTTTTGAACCCTTGCTGGAGCCCCAGAAAAAGCTGAAAAGTGCCTTCCTCCTGATTGGCGCATTTTCCTTTGGCGCACTCCTGGGCAAGAGTATCGCGGCACTTGGTTTCATTCTTCTCATCTACCTGATAAAGGGGGAGATATACAGAATAGCTGCAGCCTCCGCGATGCTGCTCCTGGCGCTTTATACCGGCAGCGTTGAGCCCATCGCCCTGCTGAAGTACTACATATTCATCACAGTGGTGCTGCTCCTATTTACCCTCTTCTGGAACAGCCTTAAAATCCTGAGAGGTTCGCTGAAGAAGGAGGTGAAAATTTCTAATCTTGAAGAAGGTGTTATAGCTGCGGAAGAGATTTATATTCGCAACGGCGAAGTTATCAGAGAGGAAAAAGATTTCCTTGAGAAAATTAAAGATTACATATCCCGTGAAACCATGAGCAGGGGCACGCTCGTCGCTGGAACAGGAGCAGGAGGGCTCACTGCGCAGCAGATTGAGACGCTTCAGAGGCTCGTGAGGGAGGGCAGACTCGAAGACCGGGTCAAGGTCAAGGCAAGGATGCCCTTCGCTCCCGTAATACTGCTTGGGCTGCTGCTGGCGCTGGGCTTTGGTGATTTGAGCAGGATGGTGAGGTTATGAGAAACAACGCCCAGATAACCCTTGAGACGATTCTTATCATAGGCTTCTTCCTCCTGATACTTGTGGGTATAACCATACCCATGAGCTTCAAAGCCTCAGACGCAAGCAGGGACGCCTCGAGGGTGCTCGAAGTGAGGAACAATCTGGACAAGATAACCACGGCGATTAAGGTTGTCCAGGTTCTCGGTCCAGGGGCGGTGCGCACCGTGAGGATAACCTCAAACTCACGAAGCTGGGCCCTTGCGTCGGGTGACCCTGTAATGAACGCCTCAATCAGCTACTGGGCAGAGTGGGAAAGCAGGGCGAGGGTGCCGGCGGAGCTTGTCTACACGAACGTATACAACACCTCCCGCCACTTTGGGGGGATGGGTAGGAACATCTCGGGCATATCTGCAGGTAATTTTAATTATACATATTTCGATGGCAGAGGCTCCTTTGTGGTGAGGGTTGAAAATAACAACACTCAGGGAGGAGACTCATATTTGCTTATTGCCAGCAGCGGGAATAATATAAGTATAACCCTTTCTCCGTGAGGATAGAGAATGAACAGAAAGGCACAGATAACAGTTGAGGCGCTGATAGTGATGGGCGCCATACTGCTGATACTCCTCTCCGTCTCAGTCCCTTTTACCCTCCAGTCAGGTCGCTATGCGAGAGATGTGCAGCACGCGGGTGATGCGCGCTATGCTGTGGAGGAAATCGCAACTGCTGCCAACAGCATATCAAATGAGTACGAAAAGCGAACTCTCAGACTGTTTGTACCGGGCTACACCTCCGCAGGCGTGGATGCGAATGGCATGCCGATAATTGAGAGGACCACAAGGATAACCACCTCCGACGATGGAGGCGCCCTGGTAGCCCAGCTAACGCAGGTAAGGAGGCGCAGCAATGGCAGCGTTGTGCAAAACGATACCTACAGCTTTCAGGTTGAGCTTTATGGGAAAGGCTGGAGTGTCGCCTATGCCAATGGCACCGTTGGGGACATAGTCGAGTCCTCAGGGGCATGGTACACAATAAACATCACCTACAAAAACATAACCTTCTCAAGGGGTTAGTATGAGAGGACAGATTTCAATAGAGGTTGCCCTGATGATGGGCATTGCAATACTGGTTATTGTGAGCCTGGTAAATGTCAACTTCGAGAGGCTGAGTATGGCGAGGGAGATTGGCGAGGCGGGTGAGGCAAAGATGGTGGCCACATTCATCGCAGGTGCGATAAACAAGGCCTACGCCAACGGCGCTGGTTTTCAGGTCCGCCTCTCCTCTGAGCAGGTGAACTTCACAAAGTTGGGGGAGATGCAGAAAATAGAGGGCACTGGGGTGCAGCTTCCAATAATAATAGACAACACCGCCAGAAAGATTGTTATACAGAAAAATATGTCAAAAACTGGTGGCGAAATATGGAACGCCACAGTGTCAATAATACCCAACAACACTCTCCGCCGGGACCCGAGCAGCGATTACCCTGAGCTTACAATACGCAACAATGGCACCAACATTATTATCTATGCGGATGCGGCACATATTGATACCGTGGGCTGAGGCGTATGAGGGCACTAAGGGACAGCAGGGGACAGATTTCAATTGAGTTTATAATACTGGTAGGGGCAATAATGGTAATGGTGATCGCGGTCTTCCCCTACATACTACGGAGTAATGAGCTGAGCAAGGCGCATGCCGCCGCCAGGGATGGCGCAACCTTCGCCGCGGGAATGCGCGGACTGGGTTATAAGGGAGAAAATGTGAATGAGCTTCCCTCCGGAGTTGTGAAAATCACCGGGGTGGAGATGATAAGAGTGGGAAATTACAGCAACCTTGACTGGTACAGGTTCAATATATCCATCTCAGCGCCCAGCTATATGATAGACGACCCAACGTGTACTCAATCCTCCCTGGGGTCCACAATCACAAACCAGGCCCTGCAATACGTTTATTATGCGTTTAACGGAGAGTGGTGGGACAGTGGTTTTATTTCAAATGTAACCACAAACCGTTACCGTTTCACAGCAACCTGTAATTTTGAGTGAGGCAGAGAGCATGGACATCGCCGAGAAGCTTGGAGAACTCACCTTCAGGACCGCCGCCAGGATGTACTACCATGCCCTGGGTTTTCTTATAAAGCTCATTCTCTACCTTCGCAGGCTTCGTGCATATCTCGGCGGGGTGGAGGCTCGTAGAATCTACCCCTTCTTTGAAAGGAGAGGCATAGAATTCAGGGACTACGTTATACTCAAGGCACAGCTGTTCACCTTCTTCTTCTTTATAATCGCTGTGCTTTTCATATTCAACATCATCAGCTTCAGAATTGCTCTCCCCCTGCTCTTACTCTTTGGCTTACTGTCCCTTAACCTCACATTCAGTCAGGTGAAGGAATACTTTTCCAGGGATTACCCCCCCTACAGGGACTTTTTCCTTGCATACTTTGCAATCACCCTTTTCCTCCTTGCCTTCAGGGCACTCATGCCCAGCGTATCATGGCGCTATCCGTACATTCACTTCCTTCTGGCTTCACTCATCGGTGTGGTGCTCTTCTCTGCCTACTTCAGGCGGCGCTATTCCCGTGACTACACCTTCGGAAGGGTGGTAAAGGGAGGGGGCATCGCAAGGGTCAAGGTGAACTACGATATACGTGCCGGGGTTAAGCCAGGGGTGCACCTTATACCAAATGACGTGAATGCAGAAGAGGGCGACGTGGTAAAGCTCAGGGTGAAGAAAGGTTTTTTAAATCTGCGTGGAAATCATGTGACTGAGATTCTTGAGGTGCTCGCCCATGAGAGACAGCGAGGTGATTAGCCTATCTCTGGCAGCCTCCACTCTTGGCTTACTCCTGCTCTTCTTCGCGGCCAGCATCAGCGAACCCAGAGAGCTTGACATAGGGGAGCTCAGCGGCGATTATCTCGGTGCCCAGGTTAAGATTGAGGGGGAGGTGATGAAGCTCAGGTATCATGAGGCTGGGCATATCTTTCTGCGCGTGAGCGATGGCACCGGTGAGGTGGCTGTTCCTCTGTTTAAAGGAGTCGCCGAGAAGGTGGATAGAAGCTGCCTGAAGAAAGGTGCAAAGATTGTGCTTACCGGCAGGGTGGAGGAATACCGCGGTGAGCTCGAAGTGATACCAAGGGAGGGGGATGACATACGCTGCCTGAGATAGCGGTTTTTGCTCTTTTTGGTTGCATTTTCGGCATAGTAACAGGCCTGGTGCCAGGGCTGCACGTGAACAATGTGGTTATAATCCTTGTTTCCCTCTCTGCGTTTCTCATCGAGTGGTTCGGGCTATTGCCTCTCCTCGCCTTTATCGTCGCCCTTAGCGTTGTGCACTCCTTTGTAAACTATGTGCCGGCGATTTTGCTGGGCGCCCCCCAGGAGGACAATGTGCTCTCCATCCTGCCCGGGCATCGCCTCCTGAGCCAGGGGCGGGGCTATGAGGCGATTCGCCTGACGGTGCTGGGCGGTCTGGGGGCGACGCTTTTCAGCGCCTTAGCCTTGCCCCTCCTTTACTTTGCAATGCCCCAGGTCTACCCCACTGTGAGGCAGCACATTCCACTGCTCCTCACCGCCGTGCTTGCCTACATGGTTTACCTGGAGAAGGGATTTAGAAAGAGGCTCTATGCAGCGCTTGTGGTCCTCTATTCCGGGGCACTTGGCTATATCATCCTGAACTATCCCCTGCTTTCGCCACAGTATGCACTCTTCCCGGCGCTCACGGGTTTCTTTGGAATAAGCACCATCCTCACCTCCCTTCACCTGCGAAGCGCACCTCCAGAGCAGAGTCTTGCCCATGAGAAAGGCTTCTATCCTCACGGTGCCGCCGCGGGCACCGCAGGCGGGATACTCGCCGGCCTTCTGCCGGGAATAGGCTCCGCCCAGAGTGCGCTTCTGGTGCAGAGCATCTTCGGGCGTCGCAACGAAAGGAATTTTCTGGTCGCCCACGGCGGGGTTAACACAGCCGCCGCCATATTTGCACTGCTTGCGCTCTATCTGATAGGCAATCCCCGCAGCGGTGCCAGTGTAGCTGCGGCGACGCTGATAGGCGAGGCCGACCTTGGAGACCTTGTGTTTATGCTCGCCATAGCAATGCTTGCCTCGCCCTTCGCCGCCTTTGCCACGCTTTTAATTGCCAGGTCTGCAGTAAGGAGAATAGGTGCGATAGATTATACCCGGCTTTCCATCTTTGTTCTGCTCTTTCTGATGCTCAGTATTCTGATATTCACCGGCCTCTACGGCATGCTGATAGCAATTACCAGTACAGCGACGGGGTTGCTGGCAGTCTTCTCCGGGGTAAGGAGGTCTCACTGCATGGGCGTTCTCATACTGCCGACCATCCTGTACTTCCTCGGGATTTGAAGATTTGAGTATTCCAGTACCCAAAAAACTTAAATATTTGGGTATTAAAATACCCTTATGGACATATTTGAATTCAACCCCTGGTGGGAAACAGGAGCTGTTGAAAAAGAGTTTAAGAAAGAAGTTAAGAGGGACCTCTTTGCAACTCTCAGAGAGAATCTTGATAAAAGAACAATTGATGCAATCGCCGGATTAAGAAGGGTTGGAAAGACAACCATAATGTATCAGCTTATAGATTATCTTATTAATAGAGGCGTCGCCCCAAAAAATATACTTTATTTTTCATTTGACATAGAGAAAGAAAATATCAGAAAAATAATAGACGTCTATGAGGAAAAAGTCCTGGGTAAAAAATTGAGGGAGTCTGAGACATTTCTGTTTTTTGATGAGATTCACAAACTTGCTGATTGGGCAGACAAAATAAAGGTGCTCTATGATTTAAATCCAAAGGTAAAGATAGTTATATCCGGCTCAGCAAGCCTAAATTTGATGAAAAATTCCAGAGAAAGCCTTGCTGGAAGAGCAAAATTTTTTTATTTAAATCCTCTGTCTTTTTCTGAATTCCTGAAGCTTAAAGGAGAGGAGATCCCCCTGGAGTCAGATTTTTATATTCACGAAAAGCGAATCAGAATTCTGCTGAGAAAGTTTCTTTTGAGGGGATTCCCGCAGACGATAGATATGCAGGACAGAGCATGCAGGGAGTATGTAAGCGAACTTGTGGTGGAAAGGGTGCTCTACAGGGACATACCCGAGAGCTTCAATATCGCTGACACTGAACTGCTGAAAATTCTTATGGAGTATATATCAGAGAACCCGGGGGCGATAATAAACATAAACTCTCTGTCAAAGAGCCTGAATAGAAACAGAAAAACTGTGAGAAAAGCTCTCACCTTTCTGGAGCTTTCCTTCTTAATAAAACAGGTTAAGAACCTGAGGGGCAGCTTCCTTGCTACCAGCAGAAAGAACAGAAAGGTTTATCCTCTTCATCCTTCTCTCTGCCACTCCAGAGATGAAGGCAAAATTATGGAAACACTGATAAGAAGTGAGCTGAAGGCAGAATACTACTGGAGAAGTGGCAGCTACGAGGTGGACTTCATCCTTAAGAATCGCACTGTCTTGCCTGTTGAAGTTAAATATAAAGAAAAAATTGATAAGAGCGATATAAAAGGTCTGGTAAAGTTCTGCAAAAAATTTGGTGCGGTGAATGGTTTGATTTTAACCAGAAGTGATGAGAGAATTTTAGATATGGACGGGATAAATATAAAGGCCGAGATCATACCAAAATTTCTGCTGTTTCATGCCAAAATCACCCCATGAATCTGAGAAGTTGCAGGCAGGATAGACAAATTTTTATACCTCCTCTGCGAATCTTAACCGGGACTTCAGATGGCAGCTTCTGCAGAAAAGATTCAGCGAGTGGCGATAGAAGAGGAGATGAAACGCTCCTACATAGACTACGCGATGAGCGTAATCGTAGGGCGAGCTTTGCCGGATGTGCGCGATGGCCTAAAGCCTGTGCATCGGCGCATCCTCTACGCCATGTATGAGCTTGGCTTATTTCACAACCGCCCCTACAAGAAGAGTGCGCGCATAGTGGGTGAGGTGCTCGGTAAGTACCACCCCCACGGCGATGCCGCTGTGTACGACGCCCTGGTGAGGATGGTTCAGGACTTTTCCCTGCGCTATCCCCTGATAGACGGGCAGGGCAACTTCGGCAGCGTGGACGGCGATGCTCCCGCGGCGATGCGATACACAGAGGCGAGGCTTGCCAAGATAGCCGAGGAGATGCTTGCAGACATAGAGAAAGATACTGTCGACTTTGTGCCCAACTTCGACGAATCCCTGCAGGAGCCCAGCGTGCTGCCCGCAAAGCTTCCAAATCTGCTTGTGAACGGCTCCTCGGGTATAGCCGTGGGCATGGCGACGAACATACCGCCCCACAACTTAAGCGAGGTGTGCGATGCCATAGCCCTGCTCATAGATAACCCGGACGCCACCCTCGAAGAGCTCATGGGAGTCATCCAGGGGCCGGATTTCCCTACAGGCGCCTACATTCTGGGGAAGATGGGAATAATCAACGCCTACTCTACCGGCAGGGGTACCATAAGGCTCAGAGGAAGGACACACATAGAAGATGGCAGGCGTAGAAGGAGGATAATAATCACTGAAATCCCCTACATGGTGAACAAGGCAAGGCTCATAGGGAACATCGCAGAGCTGGTGAGGAACAAGAAGATAGAGGGCATCGCAGACATACGCGATGAGAGCGACCGCGAGGGCATGCGCGTGGTTATAGAGCTCAAGCAGAACGCCACCCCGGAGGTTATTCTCAACCAGCTGTACAAGAACACCCAGCTGGAAACCACCTTTGGAATTATCAACCTGGTGCTGGTGGACGGCGAGCCCAAGGTGCTCAACCTCAGAGACACCATCCTGGAGTTTATAAAGCACCGCAGGCAGGTGGTGACCAGAAGGGCGCGCTTTGAATTGAAGAAGGCTGAGAAGCGTGCCCACATCCTGGAGGGACTGCGCATAGCGCTTAAGAACATAGACGCTGTGATAAAGCTCATTCGGGGTTCGCCGAGCGTTGCCGAGGCCAAGGCAGGGCTTATGGAAAGCTTTTCACTGAGCGAGACGCAGGCGCAGGCAATTCTGGACATGCGCCTCCAGAAGCTCACAAGGCTGGAAGGGGACAAGATAGAGGAGGAGTACCGCCAGCTTCTCAGGCAGATAGAGCAGCTGCGCAGCCTTCTTGCGAGTGAGAGAAAGATTCTTCAGGTGGTGAAGAAGGAGACGCTGGAGCTGAAACGCAAGTACGGGGATGAGCGCAGAACGGAGATCATCGCAGAGGCAGAGGATATAAGTGCAGAGGACTTAATCGCCAGGGAGGAGATGGTGGTCACAATCACCCAGGGGGGCTATATAAAGCGCCTGCCCATGAGTACATACCGCAGTCAGCGCCGCGGGGGCAGGGGTATAGTGGGCGTTGAGACCCGAAAAGAGGACCAGGTGAAGGATATATACGTCGCCTCTACTCACGATTATATGCTCTTTTTCTCAAATTCCGGCAAGGTGTACTGGCGCAAGGTATATGAGATTCCCACCGCAGGCAGGTATTCCAGAGGCAAGGCTATTGTGAACCTTCTGGAGGAGGCCGCTAAGGAGCGAATTACAGCCACCCTATCTGTGAAGGAGTTCGACCCCTCGCGCTACGTCTTTTTTGCGACCAAGCTGGGGAAGGTTAAAAAGACACCCCTCAGTGCCTTCAGCAACCCGCGCAGGGGAGGTATCAGGGCAATAAGCCTGGCGGAAGGGGATGAGCTTGTGGAGGTGGAGCTTACTGACGGCAAGCAGGAGATACTCCTTGCCACCCGCTACGGCAAGGCGATACGCTTTTCTGAGCAGGAGGTACGACCTATGCAGCGTGCCGCTCAGGGGGTTACTGGAATTGCACTGCGCAGGCGGGATGAGGTGGTGGGCGTTGAGGTGGTCAAGCCCGGCACAACCATACTCGCTGTGACTGAGAATGGCTACGGCAAGCGCACCCCCATAGAGGAGTATCCGCTGCAGCGTCGTGGAGGGAAGGGTGTGATAAACATCATCCCCAGTGTACGCAATGGCCTGGTGGTGGGCGTTCTGAGCGTCTGGGATACCGATGAGGTGGTTCTCACCAGTGCAAAAGGCGTGGTTATCCGCTTCAAGGTTAAGGAAATCTCTGTGATGGGCAGAAATACGCAGGGCGTCAGGTTGATGAAGCTGGATGAGAGCGACCACGTTGTTGCACTGGCAAAGGTGAGGGAGTAAACGGTAACTTCGTTACACCAAAAGCAAAGCTTCCGGGTAACGTTAATATTTCTAAACGCAGAGCGCAGATGGAATGTCCTTGCCACTCCTCCGTTAATTTTATTCACTATGGTGCATCTTCTGGTTACCAATATCAAATCAAAACCTTTATATACCTGGTTGTCTTTAATAATATATCACATACAAGTCCGAATTTGTTCGGATATCTAAACTCGGGGGAAGAGAGATGGAGAAGGTGTATATGCAGCAGGATTCGACGGACATCGCTCTTTTTGTTAAGGTCAGTGAGGGCGATGTAATAACATGGAATAAGAGCAGGATTGTCAGCTCGCTGCTCAAGGAGACTGATGTGGACGAGGCAACCGCACGCTTGATTGCAGACAGGGTTGAGAGGATTGTCCACGACTCTGGAATAGAGTTCATCACAGGTCCGCTCATCCGCGAGATCGTCAACGCTGAGCTTATAAAGCTTAAGCTTGAGGAGCAGCGCAAGCAGTACACCCGACTGGGTATGCCTATCTATGATGTGGAGCAGCTCATAACCAGGCAGAACAAGGAGAATGCGAATGTGCCTCATGGTCCCGAGGCGACCAATCTCTCGCTGGCCGAGAGCATAAAGAAGCAGTACGCTCTGCTCAGAATATTTTCCCCCGAGGTTGCTCTCGCCCACGAGCGCGGTGACATCCACCTCCACGACCTGGGATTCATAGACCGCCCCTACTGCTCAGGCAACAGCATCGAGTATGTCAAGAAGTTCGGCCTCAGTCTGCCCAACGCGCTCTCAATTTCAAAACCCGCCAAGCACCCCGAGGTGCTGGTGCTCCACCTTATAAAGTTCTCAGCGGCTCTGCAGGGTGTTTTCGCGGGCGCAATAGGCTGGGATGCTGTAAACCTCTTCATGGCGCCCTACTTTGAGGGCAAGAGCGACAGCGAGATAGAGCAGGTGGCGCAGATGCTGGTCTTCGAGTTTGCGCAGCAGGCTGTGGCAAGAGGAGGGCAGAGCATCTTCAGCGACCTCAACCTGTACTGGGAGGTGCCCAAGCACTTCGAGGGTGTCGAGGCCATCGGCCCTGAGGGCAAGTACACGGGCAACACCTACGAGGATTACCTGCCCGAGGCGCAGCGCTTCGCAAGGGCGCTGATAAAGGTGTACATGCAGGGCGACGGCATGGGCAGGCCCTTCTTCTTCCCCAAGCCCCAGCTTCACATAACAGAGCGCCTCTTCCACACCGAGGGCTATGAGGATTTTCTGTACGAGATAGCTGAGCTAAGCTCTGAGCGCGGAAACAGCTACTATGTGTTTGACCGCGGGGATACGGCGAAGATAAGCGAGTGCTGCCGTCTGGCGTTCAAGCTGGAGGAGAGCGACCTGCTGGATGCGAAGACGCCCTGGAAGATGCGATATTCGGCGATGCAGAACGCTACCATCAACCTTCCGCGCATCGCCTATGAGGCCAAGGGCAGCGACGACCTGCTCTTTGAGATTCTCTCGCAGCGGATGAGGCTTGCGGCGGAGGCTCACGTGGCCAAGCGCGAGTTCATAACAAGGCTCCTGGGTCTGGGTAAAGGAGGACCTCTCGGTCTGCTTGCCATGGATAAGGACGGCGAACCCTACTACCGCCTCCATCGCGCCACCTTCCTCATGGGAATGCTGGGCTTAAATGAGCTGGTGCAGTACCATCTGGGCGAGGAGATGCACGAGAGCAGCTATGCACTGCGCTTTGGGTTGAAGGTGATAGCCCATATGAATAAGGAGAGCGAGCGGCTTGGCGAGGCTTACGACATGCGATTTGTGCTGGAGCAGACACCGGCGGAGAGCACAGCTTATAGAATGGCAAAGCTCGACCTGGAGCACTATCCCAGTGAGACGCGGGAGGTGGTGAAGGGCAACATAGAGCGTGGTGAGATGTACTACACCAACTCCACCTATCTGAACATCTCCGCACCTATATCGCCGATAGAGCGGGTGAAGAAGGAGGGCATGTTCCATCCGATGATACACGCTGGCAGCCTGACCCACATCTGGCTGGGCGAGGCAAGGCCTGACCCGGAGGCGATTGCAAAGTTCGTGGTGCGTACCTTCAAGCACACCACCAACGACCAGATAGCCTTCTCACCTGAGTTCTCTTCATGTTTAGACTGTGGACGGGTAGATCGCGGGCTGTGGTAAAAACTGGAGGTGAGAGAAATGAAGGAAGAAATAATAAGCAATGCCTGCCCCCACTGCGGGAGCCACCACGTGGAGTACATAACCCGCGTGACCGGCTTCTTCTCAAAGGTGGGGAGCTGGAACAAGGGGAAGATAGCCGAGCTCCGGGACAGGAGACCGGCGATAGAGTGGAACAAGCGAAGCCTTCTGGGCATCGCTAGTAGCACGAGCAGCGCAGGAATGCAGCCCAGGATAAAGCTGTTCTGGAAGAAGAACTGCCCGCGATGTCCTTCGGCAAAGGAGCTTGCTGCAAAGCTGGAAGCGAAGGGTGTTAAGGTGGAGTACTACGATGTGGAGAGTGTCGAGGGCATGGCAGAGGCAGGGATGCACAGCGTTCTTGCTACGCCGAGCATTGTGGTTGTGGACAGCGAGGATGAGGAAATCGCGGCGTGGCGCGGCTCTGTGCCAGGTGAGCAGGAGCTTGCTGCGCTTGTGATGGGTGCAAGCTAACCCCTCCCCCTTTTCTTTTTTGGAGGGAGAAATGCAAATCAAAGGCGTGCTGGAGACGAGCTTTGTGGACTGGGACGGGGAGATAGTTTCGACCATCTTCCTCCCCAGCTGCAATTTTCGGTGCGGCTTCTGCCACAACCACAAGCTTGTGCTTAGCCCTGAGAGTTTTGAGAGCGTGCCCCTGGAGTATCTCATCCGCTTCTGGCGGCGCAACAGCGACTTTCTGGATGGGGTTTGCATAACCGGCGGTGAGCCCACGCTACACAGCGACCTGCCCGAGCTCTGCGCGACGATTAAGAAGCTGGGGTTGAAGGTGAAGCTGGACACCAATGGCTCCAACCCTGAGATGCTGCGCACTCTTATCAGAGAGAAGCTCGTTGACTACATTGCCATGGACGTGAAGGCACCTCTCCGCGCAAAAGACTACTCGCGCATAGCTGGTGTGGATATAAACGGCGAGCTCCGCAATATGGAGAAGAGCATCGACATAATAATAACCTCACGCATTGACCATGAGTTCCGCACCACGGTGATTAAGGGCATCCACGACGAGGAGGAGGTCGAAGCTATAGCGCGAAGCCTGCAGGGAGCAAAGCGCTATGTGCTCCAGAAGTTTATTCCCCAGCTGGCGCTGAGCGAGGAGCTTAAGAAACTGCCCATGCACACCGACGAGGAGATGGATGCCCTGGT
>NZ_JBPMGE010000075.1:0-7199 GCF_054014795.1 Candidatus Pyrohabitans sp.
ACCTGACCGCCCATCAGGATGGTGAATATCCTGTCAGCTTCCATCGCATCCTCAATGGTAACCCTGAGCAGTGTTCTGTTCTTCGGGTCCATCGTGGTATCCCACAGCTGGTGCGGGTTCATCTCACCCAGACCCTTGTAGCGCTGCACCTTGATGCCCTCTCTGCCCAGCTTCTCAAGCAGGCGCTCCATCTCGGCCTCGCTGTAAACATACACCTCCCGCTTGCCCTTCTTCACCCTGTAAAGCGGAGGCTGGGCGATGTACACGTAGCCCCTCTCTATCAGCGCGGGCATATAGCGGTAAAAGAAGGTTAGCAGCAGGGTGCGTATGTGCGCGCCGTCAACATCGGCATCAGTCATTATTATTATCTTGTGGTAGCGTGCCTTCTCCACGTCGAACTCATCGCCTATGCCAGCACCTATCGCGGTGATCATGGCGCGTATCTCCTCATTTTTGAGAATCTTATCAAGGCGCGCCTTCTCCACGTTAAGTATCTTGCCGCGCAGCGGGAGAATCGCCTGGAAGCGGCGGTCGCGTCCCTGCTTTGCACTGCCCCCGGCTGAGTCACCCTCCACGATGTACAGCTCACTCTTAGCGGGGTCGCGCTCCTGGCAGTCGGCCAGCTTGCCGGGCAAGCCCTGGCCGTCGAGGGCGCTCTTGCGCCTTGCAAGCTCCCTCGCCTTGCGTGCAGCCTCCCGGGCGCGCGCCGCCATTATACACTTATTTATAACCTTTCTGGCTATGCTCGGATTCTCCTCAAAGAACCTGCTCAGCCCCTCGTTCACTATGCTCTCCACTATGCCCTTAACCTCACTGTTGCCCAGCTTGGTCTTGGTCTGACCCTCAAACTGTGGTTCAGGGATACGGATGCTGAGCACGGCGGTCAAACCCTCGCGCACATCATCGCCGCTAAGCGTTACATCACCCTTGAGCAGGTTGTTCCTCCTTGCATAATCATTTATCACCCTGGTGAGCGCCGAACGGAAGCCGGTTACGTGGGTTCCGCCCTCAGCGGTATTTATGCTGTTCACAAAGCCATAGAAGTTCTCGCGGAAGCTGGTGGTGTACTGCATTGCCAGCTCCACATAGGTGGAATCCCGCTGGGTCTCGAAGTAAACAACCTTCCTGTGCAGGGGCTCCTTACCGGAGTTGAGCCACTTCACAAAGGCTGCCAGGCCGCCTGAATAGCAGAAGGTGACCTCCCTGCCTGTGCGCTTATCGCGCAGGGTGATCTTAATACCCTTGTTGAGAAAGGCCAGCTCGCGGAATCGTGACGCCAGCGTATCAAAGTTGAAATCAGTGGTGTCAAAAATCTCTGGGTCTGGCTTGAAGGTTATCTTTGTGCCCCTGCGCCTGGACTTGCCCACGATGCGCATCTTCTCCACCGGTTTGCCGCGCTCAAAGCGCTGCCTGAAAACCCTGCCATTGCGCCGCACTTCTGCAACAAGCCATGCAGAGAGCGCATTTACAACACTCACCCCCACGCCGTGCAGTCCGCCGGAGATGCGGTAAACCTTCTTGCCGAATTTCCCGCCCGCATGGAGCATGGTCAAAGCTATCTCCAGCCCGGGCTTCTTGAACTTGGGGTGCACATCTGTGGGTATACCCCGCCCATTATCAGCAACACTAACACTACCGTCCCTGTTGATAACTACCTTTATATTGTTGCAGTACCCGGCCAGAGCCTCGTCAACGCTGTTGTCCACCACCTCATAAACCAGGTGATGCAGCCCGCTCGGACCGGTGGAGCCGATATACATTCCGGGACGGCGCCTTACCGCTTCCAGGCCCTCCAGAACCTCGATGTCCTTGGCAGCGTAATCATCCACCATGCTCATACCCAAAAACAGGTTGTTTTGACACAGATATAAATCTTTCAATTTCATATTATGCCGGCAGAATACCTTTATAATAAGTTGTTGAAATAAATGCTTGGCAGGGCGAAATGACGCGCAGAGAGGACATAATCAAGGAACTTGAAGCACATAGCAGGAGCATCGACGAGCTTGCAAGGCTTTTTCAGTGCTCCAGGCGTGAGATTCTGGAGGACCTCAGGCATATACGGCACACACTGCGCAGCCGTGGAAAGCGCATCTACACTCTGCCCGCAATCTGCAACTCCTGCGGGGAGCCTATAAATATTATCAAGCTGAAAAACATTAAACGCTGCCCGAAGTGCAGGTCACGGCATGTTACACCTGCCAGGTTTAAAGTAAAGAGTGGTTAGAATGCAGCAGGCAAAGAGAGAACTGGACTACCTCAAGCAGATACTCAGCGACGACTACCTGGCGCTTCTCGACGTGGCAACAAACCTCGAGGTGGTGCTCTACCACTATGCAAGGCACCTGCTTGTACCCTCGCTGGTAAGTGAGGAGGAGTTCGCCGCATGCGCCGCCAGGGAGCGCGAGGGCTGGCATCCTCTGCACAACCTGCTGGAGCTGATGGAGAAGAAGGGCATGGACGAGAAGGAGTTCGCTGCCCTCGCGGAGCGTGTGGCGGAGCTCCACCTTCGCATAGCACGCGACGCCAGCGCCGAGCTTAGCTACAGCGAGGTTAGCGAGCTGCTCGACGCCTGTGAGAGGCTGCTGGAGGGCAGGCGATGAAAACCTGGGTGGAGAAGTATCGCCCGAGAACACTCAGGGAGGTTGCAGGCAATCCCAGGGCAATAGCGGCGCTCATGGCATGGGTGAAGGAGTGGAAGCTGGGCATACCAAAAAAGCGGGCGGTGCTGCTCTACGGTCCACCGGGCTCCGGAAAAACCTCCGCCGCCTATGCTCTCGCCAGAGACCTGAACTACGACTACATAGAGCTGAACGCCAGCGACTGGCGCACCCGCGACGTTATAAACCGCATAGTGGGCAGTGCCTCTCGCTTCGGAACGCTTGACCCTGAGAGGAAGAAGAAGGTTATAATTCTCGACGAGGTTGACGGCATACACGGCAAGGCCGAGTACGGCGGTCTTGCGGCACTCAAACAGCTGATAGGGCGGAGCAGGCACCCCATAATACTCATCGCCAACGACCCCTGGAAACTGCCCCCCGACTTCAGAGGCTTAACGCTGATGGTGGAGTTCAAGCGCATAAATCAGAGAACTGTTCTGCGGGTACTCAAGGAGATATGCCGCCGGGAGGGCATAGAGGCAGAGGAGAAGGTACTCAGGATAATCGCCACAAACTCCAACGGCGACCTGAGGAGTGCGCTCAACGACCTTCAGGCGCTGGCTGAGGGCAGGCGTAAGCTGACCCTTGCAGACGTTGAACTCCTTACAATGCGCGACGTTGAAATAAAGATATTCGACACCCTGGTGAGGATACTCAAAACAGAGAACCTGGAACGCGCCAGAGAGGCAGTTTTCGACTCAGGTGAGCAGCCGGACACAATACTCAAGTGGCTCGCTGAGAATCTGCCCCTGGAGTACCGCGACCCCGAAGACCTGGCAAGGGGCTATAACTACCTCTCACGTGCGGATGTGTTTCACGGGCGGATACTGCGAAGACAGGACTGGGGGCTGCTAAGCTACATGATTGACCTGATGAGCGCGGGTGTGGCACTGGCCAAAAAGAAGAAGTATACCGGCTTCACCCGCTATCAGTACCCCAAGATATTTGCAATGTATGCGCGGAGCCGCGATAGAAGGCAGAGCTTCGGCGCACTGGCAGAGAAGCTTCAGGGAAGACGAGATGCCCATACAAAGATTCACGCCTCAAAGCGCGTCATAAATGAGCAGTTCATACCCATGCTTGAGCTGATTATGAAGCACAACAGAGAGTTGGCGGCCCTGGCAGCGTCGGAACTAGAGCTGGAGCTGAAGGATATAAAGCTGCTTGTGGGTGGCAATGAGAAGCTTGCAGATGAGATTTACAGGCGCGCTGAGGAGATAACAAAGGACAGGCTGAGGCGCCTGACCAAGGGGGATAAAACTAAACAGGTCTCCCTGTGGGAATTTTAGTCCCTGTTGTACTTGCCCCTCGTGGCGAAGTAGGACTTCCTCCGCAGGGCGTTCATCACAGTGCGCGCGCTCACCATTCCGACTATTTTTCCGTCGTCATCCACTACCGGCATGTGGCGCACATAGCGCCCCATCATGCGCTCCGCCGCCTCCTCCACAGGTGCATCCTGGTGCACCGTTGTTAAAACCCGGCACATCACATGCTTGAGCTCAGTGCCGCACATTATATCAACGAGCGACGTCTTCTCTGTGTCCAGGTTCTTAACCACAACCTCGCGCAGCATGTCGCGCTCTGTAAACATGCCTATTGAGTCTGTGGGAGTGCCAACGATAACGCTGCTTATGTTCTTCCTTACCATTATCTTCGCCGCTTCTGCAATAGTTGTGTCAGGTGGGACAAAAGTGGCTCCATGCATTATTTCCTTGACCTTCATGTCCTGAAGCAAGAAATTTCACGTTGTAAAAAATAGGAACCACCCGCAAGTGCGACTAGGGTTTTGGGGCCAGCTCAGCTTCCTCAATGATGTAAACTCCGCTGTTTCCCTGCCATAGCTTCCTTGCCCTCTTAACCACTATCCTCTTCCTGAACAGGGGCATGTCCAGCACCAGTGTCTCTGCCTCGCCGCCTTCGAAGCCTAGATGAAAGCGATAGCGTTCCGCCAGCTCCCTGAGCTGTGAGAGCTTCTCAGGGGTTATTACGACGCCCAGCCACTCTTCGCCGAGCCCCTCGGCAGCTACCGCCGTGATCATGACCTCAAAGCCGCTTGCGAGAAGCTCATCCCAGTATCTGGAGGGCTCTATACCCCAAAGGGGAGAGTAAACCTCCAGACCCAGCTCAGAGCATATCCTCTCTATGCGCTCCCGCTGGTAGTTGGAGGCCAGAGCGCCCGTGACTATGCCTTCAACCTCATCGGCAACGCGTGCAATAAGGTTGTGCAGGTCGACCAGCTCCACCTCCTTCTCACCCGAGGTGGTGCCCCTTATCAGCGGTATCCCCATTGCCTTTGCCTGCAGCTCTACCAGCGCCGCATTGGGATGGTGGAACATCCAGCTGTCCTCACGCTCCGGCAGCATGTTCAGCAGGTAGGCTACACTATTCCCTTCTTCCACAGCCTTATAGAGTGCAAAAAGACTGTCCTTGCCTCCGCTTACCAGTGCTGCGAGTTTCATGAAAATCCCGGCAATGCCTCAACCCTCTGGCAGGGAATTATAACGTGCTTGAGTATTTTAACAAGCTGCACAGTGTGATGTTGCGCTGCTGTGCTACCACCTGATTTCAAATCTCTCAAACTCGCCTGTGTACTCCTCTTCCCTGGCTTCAACATTGGTCACATTCGCGTAGGGTGAGCCCTTCCAGCACCAGCGCACTATCGCATCGACTGCCTCGTCCTCGCCCTCAAATACAGCCTCCACCCTGCCGTCGGGTAGATTTCTCACCCAGCCTTTTACCCCCAGCTCCTCCGCTCTCCTGCGGGTGTGCTCGCGGAAAAACACGCCCTGGACCACGCCGGAGATAAACACATGCATACGCTTCATGGATAAAACTATATCTTGGTAGGATATTACATTTTCCATATGAAAGGGCTCAGGAAGGGCTTCAGCACGGGCACGTGCGCTGCTGCAGCGGCGAAGGCGGCGGCACTGCTACTCACAGGGAGGAGAAGAAAAAGCGTAAGTGTGGGACTGTCCTCCGGTAAAAGAGCACAGCTCGGCATTGCCCTGCTGGAAGGGGACGAGAAAACAGCAAGGGCGTGTGTTGTTAAGGATGCTGGCGATGACCCTGACATAACCCATGGCGCGCTGATATGTGCAGAGGTGAGCCGATGCCAGGGCGGAGGGGTAAAAATAAAAGGTGGAGAGGGGGTGGGTGAGGTAACCAAGCCCGGGCTTGCTGTACCCGTTGGGGAGGCTGCCATAAATCCGGTGCCCAGAGAGATGATACGCAGTGCTGTAAGGGAGGTTATACCCGAGGGGGGTGTGGAGGTTACGGTTTCAGTGCCTGGGGGTAGAAAACTTGCGCAGAAGACCATGAACCCAAAGCTTGGGATAGAGGGGGGCATCTCAATCCTTGGCACCACCGGCATAGTGGAGCCCTGGAGCGAAGATGCATTCAAGCGCTCGCTTGTGCCCCAGATAGATGTCGCCCTTGCCAGGGGGTTTGATGAGGTGGTACTCACCCCGGGCAACATAGGAGAGAGGAGTGCTATCAGGCAGGGCATACCCGAGGATGCGGTGGTGCAGTGCGGCAACTACATTGGCTACATGCTCGACGAATGCGCCGCAAGGGGCGTGAAGGGTGTGCTGCTCTACGGCCATGTGGGCAAGCTTGTCAAGGTCGCCGCCGGGGTGTTCAACACCCACAGCAAGGTTGCGGATGCCCGCCTGGAGACGCTCGCAGCCTACGCTGCAGAGGCGGGTGCATCGGGAGAGCTTGTAAAGCAGGTGCTCGGTGCTGCTACTGCAGAAGAGGCGGTTGAAATTTTAGGAGGCGCAGGCCTTGCTGAGGTGCTCAACCGCATTGCTGAGCGTGCCTCACAGCGCGCCGCAGAGCGCGTGGGCGGAAAGGTTAACATAGGCACAGTGCTAATTAACCTGAAAGGAGAGGTAATAGGTAGCGACAAAAAAGCGAGGCAGATAAGGTGGGGAAGATACTTGTTGTAGGCGTCGGTCCTGGAAGCGAGGAGTACCTTACACCAGCGGCCAGGCGCGCCATCGAGAGCGCCTCGGCCTTTGTGGGAGGTGAAAATGCGCTGAGATTTGCACCTCCAAACAAGCCAAGAATGGTGATACATCGCAATTTAGAGGAGGTGGCTGGCTTCATTGAGAAGCACTCCTCCCGCAAAGTGGCGGTGCTTACCTCCGGCGACGCGACGCTGTTCAGCATCCTTGGATTTCTGAAGAAGAGGTTTCCCGGGGATATGCTCGAGGTTATTCCGGGCATAAGCTCAGTTCAGCTCTGCTTCGCGAAGATTAAAGAGCCCTGGAATGGAGCCAGAGTTATAAGCCTCCATGGGCGCAGCTTTTCCGCACAGGAGTTTCGCGATGAGGAGAAGCTGGTTATTATGTGCGACCCAAGAAGCCCGCCTCAGAAGATTGCAGAAGAGCTGCTCAGGCGCTGGGGAAACCGGCGCTGCGCAGTGTGCGAGAATCTGAGCCTGCCCGGGGAGCGCGTTGTGAGGGCTACGCTTGAGGAGATTTCAGAGGAAAAATTCGGTGGCAACAGCGTGGTGGTGGTGTGGCGATGAGGTGG